>MIAA01000023.1:0-23619 GCA_001830425.1 Rhodospirillales bacterium RIFCSPLOWO2_02_FULL_58_16 | reverse complement strand
TGCGGCCTTGGGCATGCGATCAACGGTAATCGGCGTCCCCGCCAATACCGATCCGTTGCCTCCCCTGAGGCGCGCCGCGACGGCGCGGCTTTCGTCAGCCAGGATTTCCACGCGGAGGCGCGCCGTGCCCGTAAGTTCGTAGCCTAGAAGCTGCGCCCCGCGCCGCGAGACATCGATAATCCGGTTGCGGGCGAAAGGTCCACGGTCGTTCACCTTGAGAACCAGACTGCGCCCGTTCTCCAGATTGGTGACCCTGACGTAGCTGGGCATCGGCAACGTGCGGTGGGCCGCCGTCAACCGGTTCATATCGTAGGTTTCGCCGTTGGCCGTTTTTTTGCCGTGAAAATCGGCGCCGTACCACGAACCGATGCCGGTCTCGGTATAGTCGTAATCTTCGGCGGGGTAATACATGATCCCCTGGATGCTGTAAGGATCGCCGATCTTGTAGATGCCCTGGGAGGCGGGTTCCTGAAGCTTCTTGGCGGTATGGGCCAGAAACTGGGTCTCGGAACAGGCCGACAGCAGCATGGCGATGATCGCCGGCGCCAGAGCGCGATTCCGAATGCTGATGCCCATATCTAGCTGCCTCCTATCCTGTCGGCAAGGGAGCCGACGGCAACCGCGAAAAATGTCGATTGGTTCCATTTAAGGATGGCGCGGTAATTATTGTAGACGAGGAACGCGGCGCCGCCCGGATCTTTTTCAGCCGTCACCAGCGAGGCGGCAAGGTCGCGGGGCGGCAATTCGCCGCCGTCGGCGCGAAGCACTCCCAGCTTTTGCCAGTCTCCCATCGGCTTGTTCACCTCCAACCCGACAAGTTTAGGGTCGAAGCCTGCGGGCAGGCGCACCTCGCGCCCCCAGGTCTGGTCGCCCTTCCAGCCCGAGCGGGACAGGTAGTTGGCGGCGGAGGCGAACACATCCGCCTTGGTGTTCCAGATGTCCTTGCGTCCGTCCCCGTCGTAATCGACGGCAAAGCTGAGAAATGACGACGGCATGAATTGGCATTGCCCCATGGCGCCGGCCCACGATCCGACCATATCGGCGACGGTGACATGGCCTTGATTGATGATCTTCAACGCATTGATCAGTTCCTTGCGGAAATAGGCGCTGCGCCGACCGTCAAAGGCCAGGGTGACCAGCGCCTGAACAAGGGGAAAGCCTCCGGTGATGCGTCCGAAATCGGTCTCGATTCCCCAAAAGGCGACGATAAATCTGGGCTGCACGCCGTATTCGCGACCGATCTTTTCCAGCAGCGCCCGGTTTTCTTCCAGCTTTTGCCGGCCCTTTTCGACCCTGGCCGCAGGTACTACCCGGTCCATGTACTGGCGGAAACTGAGGGTGAATTCCGGCTGCTTGCGATCCAGTTCGATCACCTTGGGGAGAGGCTTGACATCGCTCAGCGCCGAATCAAGGGTGGCCTCGGAAATGCCAAGGGAAACAGCCTCCTGGCGTAAATCCTTAAGCCATTGAACGAAAGAAACATCGCCCGCTGCGGACGGCGGCGCCCAAAGCAGCAACAAGGCCCAAATAACTGCCGAAACATTAAAGCGCCGATTAACGATCATAGCCTACCCTGTTCATATTTTTAAGTCTTGTGCCACAGCGAAGAGGCGCGGGCAATGGGTTCGCTATCCGACTTGCGCTTGCGTTGCCGGCGGACGGGATATAAGAACGCCGCTATAATGTAAAGCAATCACGGATGGGTGGCCGAGCGGTTGAAGGCACCGGTCTTGAAAACCGGCAAGGGTGAAAGCTCTTCGTGGGTTCGAATCCCACCCCATCCGCCATTAACAAGGCCCCCTGATCCGGGGGCTTTTTTAATGGCGCAGGCGGGCGCGGTGGTTCGAGGGGCAAAGCCCCGAGGATGAAAAACGCGCCAAAGCGTGTTTTTCACAATCCCACCCCATCCGCCGGTTGCTGACGATTATCACCGGTAGGGGGCTGCGCGCTTTTGCGCAGTCCCGCTTGAGCGCAGGGTCAGGCTCTGCACCGGCGGCGCGATGAAAAGTAACCGGCAGGCTCATTGCCTGATTTTGGCAAAAGCAGCAGCTTTTACTTCACTCCACGGAACCACATCATCAAGATTGGCAAGATGGTCTGCGAGGCGGCGGTCGAGTTCTGTTTTTTGCGCTTCTGTCAAAGATGGCGCGGCGCCGCGACTAACGATGCCGTCCCAGATGGTCTCAACCAGTTCAATCTGCTCGTCAATACTGAGTACTCTTGCTTGCTGTAAGAGTTGTGTTTTCATGTCTGTACTCTATCACACTTTGATCTGACAATCATAGGTCGCTCCACTCTCAGGAAAAAATACGGCTTGCCCTATCAAATCCGGGTTTTATGGAGGGGCCTACAGCCAGCCGCTGCGTTTGAATTTCCAGAACAGGAGACTGCATGCGGCGCCGATTACCGCTACAACGGCTAAATAGCCGAACTCCCACCTTAACTCGGGCATGTTGTCAAAGTTCATGCCGTAGATGCCGGCTACTGCGGTCGGAACGGCCAGGATAGCGGCCCACGCCGCGAGCTGACGCACGATGTCGTTTTGACGCGAACCGGCAAGCAACATTTCTGTCTCGAAGGCGGCCGCTAGGCCTGCGCGCAGGTTGTCGATAGCTTCGGCGACGTGCATCACATGATCCTGCACGTCGCGGATATAAGGCTGTATCTCCGGCGTCAGAATCGGACAATGCAGTCGTTCCAGCTTGCTGCATACTTCCAACACCGGCGAAACCGCGTTGCGCATGCCGAGCAATTCCTGGCGCAGACGATATATCCGCCCAATTCCGGCGCGATCAAGCGTCGCATTGAGAACATGCGATTCGATCTCGGTCAATTCCCGGGCAATCTCATCAATCACCGGAAAGAAATTGTCCGCTACAAAATCGATAACCGCGTGCAGCGCCGCTTGCTCGCCCAATTTAAGCATTTCCGGATTTCGCTCCAGCCGCTTGCGGGCGTCGGTATAGGATAATGACGCGCCGTGACGCACGGAAATCAGATAGCCGGCGCCGGCGAAGATGTGCGTCTCGCCATATACGATCCGTCCATCCTGCAATTGAGCCGTGCGCAAAACCACGAAGAGAGAATCGCCATAGAGTTCGACTTTCGGACGTTGATGAGCTTTATGGGCGTCTTCAATCGCAAGATCGTGCAGGCCGAATTGCCGTTGGGCGACCAGCAACAGTTCTTCTTCCGGCTCATACAGGCCGATCCAGACAAACCGCCCGTCCGAGCGGTCATGCTCGCCGCAATGTTCAAACGGCACATCTTCAATGCGCTTGCCGTTACCATATATCGCGCAGTTCATTACGGCGCTCATCATTCCATCCCCGCTCTCGCGATCATTAGACCGGTTTTATTTGTTCTCATCGGCCGCCACCGTGCATTCTCCCCTCTTGGCCGCCTGGAAGCGCGAATCGCCATAGGCGTATATCTTGATTCGCCGCACCACGTCGCGGCGCAGTTTGGCGTTGACGTCCTTGATAACCTGAGCGCCGACTATGGCCAAGTCTTCATCTGCGGTCGGCCCTTTCTTCGGGTGCGCCCTGTTGAAGACCTGATGAACAATGTCCATCACCACCGGATAGTTCCTGCATAAGGCCGATGGCCCCTCCTCCGGTTCGACAAAGTACAGTATCGAATAGGTGACGCTCTTGTTATTTTTCTCACGCGACGCCGACAACGGCCAATGGAAAGGCCGCAGCAGGACGAGGCGCAACGGCGGTTCTTTCTTTATTTCCTGCCCGGATGGACCTTTCTTCTTCGCTTTCTCGGTGACGGCGGGTTCTTCTTCGACGCCGGCGATCTGCCCCTTGAACTGTTCGAATACTACATAGAGGATAATCAGGACGATAACCGCGAGAACCCCGGCCAGGGCGATCAGGCCCTTGGGGGACAGCAATTTATCGTATAGCGCCTTGCCGACGGCTCCGGCGATGCCTGAAAACAGGTTCGAGCGCCGCTCCAGACCGGCGCCGCGTTTTTTACGCTCGACGTAGGCCCGGGCCTTTTCGATGCGGCTTTTCTTGATCTTTCTGAGAAGCCCGGCGCTGTTTTCCTTGGCCGCGTCCAATTTCCCCGACCGCCCGCAAACGGCGATGATCGCATTAAGCTCTTTGATGTGGTTTTGGACCTCCACCTCGTCGCCCTTGCGGGTGAATAACATACGGATGACGACGGAAGTGGTCTGTCCGAGGGCGTCCAAAGACTGCGACTTGGCGATGAGGGGGATAAATCCCGATGCTTCATCCTCGAACACCATCTCCCAGTCGATGGCGCCGTCCGGCGTCTTCGGCCATATTTTTTTTGCCTGGGCATTCACGTCGGGACCGTCGATCAGTTATTAATGCCGTGTTTATGGAGTATATTTAAGGCAATCATATTGTTAATATTTTTAATTATTGACTGCGAGCGAAACAGGTCAAACATCTCTACGGCGGAGATGACGCCTATTACGATTAACCCCGCCTCCAACTCGTCATAAATGATCAACCCGATGCCGATGGCAAATACGGAGATATTTATTACTCCGCGCAAAATATATCCGGCGTAAAAATGATGCAGGCCGCATACGAAAAACCAGTTGAGAGCGGCATAGGTATCAGGGTCTTTGGTTGCCGCCGTGATTTCCGTATAAATTGTCTTCCGCAGCGATGGTTCAAGCGCAGCCAACGCATTCCTTATATTTTCTTCATCGCGTTCTATGGAATCGCCGCCTGACGACATGTCAGCGCCTCCTGACATGGTCTTGAGTTATCGCAATCGAATCCCGGTTATCACACCGCCTGATGCGAAAAAAGCCGTCTATGATCCCGAACAACAACCCGTTGGCGATAATCGATTGACGCATATACTCCGAGCAGCTCGGCTCGAAATTGCATCCGACCCCAAGCCGTCCGCCCCCTCCCCATTTTTGATACCGGGAAATGGCGGAAACAATAATCCCGGCGATCATTTTCCGAGCGTCAAAATTATGGCTTCCCGTGACCAAAACAACATAAACCGTTTTTGTTCAATTATCTGAAATACAACAGACCACCCCTCGGCGGCGTGCTGATTCAAAACATTTTCGAGCTTTTTGATGGGCAGGCCGGCGGACCCCAATAACAACGTTCCGCATCCCCCTTCAACGACATGGATTACCTTATATTGAGTGTATGCCATTCAAGCACCCCATTAAAATTAAGGTCGTAATTTAGTATAGGGCAACTCTTGATTTACGGGGTAATTATTAAAAAGATCGTATCCCCGCGTTTACCGGCAATCCGAGGATATTCCCGGCCTTGAGCAACGTTTTGTCGAGGCTGTAGATCGCGGCGGCGCGATGGTTCCTGGCGACGGCCAGATGCAGGGCGTCTCCGGCGCGAAGACCCGTGCCGTAATTTCCGAGATATTCCCTGGCGAGGTTAAAGTCATCGGCGTTCGGCAGCAGAACGACGAAGGACTCATCGACCATATTCTCGAATCGGGCGTCAGCCTGCGCGGCGGCTTTGGCGCCAAGTCCGCCTATGCGGACTTCGCGGGCAAGCAGAGAGGAAAACTCAACCCGCGTCCAATGGCTGATGGTTAATTGATCAACCGGCAGCCCGTGGAAAAACTTCGTAATATCGTCACTGGTTGCTTCGGGAAGAATAAGCGGCGCAAGAAAGCTGGTATCGAAATAAAGCATCCGCCGTTTTTCCTACAGCCCCTCGTCTCGCGCCTCGCGTAACAACCCGGCGGAGGGACGCCGCAACGGCGGCATGGCGGCGCGAAATTCAGCCAGCTCTTGCAGCCGTAGCGGCTGTTTGGGACGGGCGGCGGGGGAAATACGCGCCACCGGACGACCGTGACGGGTGATGACCACCTCCTCGCCGGCTCCCACCTTATCCAGCAACTCGCTCAAATGCGCCTTCGCCTGGGCCAGATTGATCGTGACCATAGCGTCCTCATGTATAGTCATAAAACTAGTCATATTATAGCGGATATCCGCCGACTCGGCTATTGCTTTGTTCATAAAACCATCCCGCTTTCGGATTGTCGCCGGATCGGCCATAATCGTGATCGTTATGGCGCATATGCTGATTGACTATATTTTTGATCCGGCCTGTCCCTGGTGCTTTATCGGCAAGCGTCGGCTGGATATGGCCTTGGCTATGCGTCCGGGGCTAACTCCAAAGATCAGTCGGCGACCGTTCCTGCTGAATCAGGATATCCCGCCGGAAGGCATTGACCGCACCGCTCACCTGATCAGGACGTTCGGCGGCGAGGCGCGGGCGCGTCGCGTTCACGACGCCGTCTTTGAGATCGGGCAATCGCTGGGGATTGATTTCAACTTTGCCGAAATCCGTCGTCTTCCCAACAGCATGAACGCCCACCGCCTGATCCGCTTTGCCGAACGCCGGGGAAAGGCGGAAGAGATGATCGAGGCCGTCTTCACCGGCTATTTCACCGACGCCGTGGACATCGGCGATATCGGCGTTCTGACGGGGATCGGCGAAAACATCGGGCTGTCTGGAAGCGCTCTTGGTTCATACCTGAAGAGCGACGAGGACGTGGACTTCATCCACGAGGAGAATATTCGGGTCCATCGTTTAGGCGTGAACGGCGTTCCCTCCTTTATCTTTAATGAAAACGCCGTCATTTCCGGCGCCCAGGAACCCCGCGTGCTGGCCCGCGTGATGGACGCCGCCGCCGCTGCTGCGAATTCAATTGATTAGTGACGCGCTACACACTACACTACGAATATGATAGTAAGTTTCGGGCATCGGGGGCTGAAAAGGTTTTTCGGGGAGGATGATCCGAGGAAGCTGCCGCCTGACATGGTGAACCGAATCAGAGAAATTCTGGCACGGTTGCACAAAGCGGAGGTGATTGAGGATATGAGCGTCCGTTCCTACAGGCTTCATCCGTTGAAAGGATGCCGGAAAGGGGAATGGAGCGTAACGGTGAGGGCAAACTGGCGCATTACCTTTCGGTTTGAAGAGGGGTATGCGTTTGAGGTTAATTTAGAGGACTACCATTGAAAAGGAGAACGTTATAAAGACATTGAAAATGAAGAATCCGCCGCATCCGGGATTTTCGGTGCGCGTGGCCTGTCTGGAGCCGTATGAGTTGAGCGTGACCGAAGGGGCCAAGATACTTGGCGTGTCGCGGTCGGCGCTGAGTCATCTGGTGAACGAGAATGCAGACCTGTCTTGGGAGATGTCCATTCGCCTGGCCAAGGCGTTCGGCGGTACGCCGGAGGGATGGATGCGGTTACAGTTTCAGTATGACGCGGCCCATGTGGAAGAACGGTCAAAAAGAATCAAGGTGAAGGCTTTTGCGGATGCGGTCAGCGCGTGATGGACGCCGCCGCCGTCAACGTCGCCGCTTAATCCCGCCGGCCGCACATTTGGCGGCTTGGCCGCCGAGGGCGAGCGGGGATTCGGCGATTATCGGATGATAGGTAGCAGATAGCGTGCCTTCCCGAAGACACTTCAGGTATAGTTCGTCCGGCACATTGTCCGGAACGGTCATGACATCCATCTTCCGCATTTCGCCCCGCCTTTTCGCTTCGCTCAGTCTGGTGCTGGTGGCGTTGATGGTCGCCGTCACCGGTATGGTCCTTTCCGATTTTTTCCGCCAAGCCATTATCGAACGCGAGGGCAAGATCGTCTCCGATCTTGCCCAGACCCTAGCCTCGCGTGAAATCGTCTCCGGCGATTTTTCCGATTTCTCGGCTACCGGCGCCCGCCTTCACTTTGCCCGCAGTTTCGGCGTCCTTCAGGATCTGGGCGAGGTGGTGCGCATCAAGGTCTTCGATCCTTCCGGCGCCATCGTCTGGTCCGACGACGCTTCGCTGATCGGCGGCCAAGCCACCCGCACCGCCAATATCAATCAGGCGGTGGCCGGCGGCAACACCGTTGTCTTTTATGAGGAGGAGGAAACCAACAAGACCCTTCCCGATGGCCGCGACCCCTTGCCGCCGGTCGTCGAATTTTATGTCCCTATCCGCATCAGCAGCCCGGTCGCAACCAGACCCGAGGTTGCGGGCGTGATGGCGCTTTACCGCTCCTCGGCCAGCCTGAATGCTACACTGGAACGCGGCGTGCAACTGGTCTGGATGGTTACGGCCCTGGGCGGCACCGTTCTCTTCGTATCCCTCTTCGCCCTTTTCCGCTCGGTCTGGCTTGGCCGCCTGGAGGCGGAAAGTCGCCTGATGAGGCTAAGCGGCGAGCATCAGCGCATCATCCATCTCGAAAAGCTGTCGGCTACCGGAGCGATGGTGGGCGAGATCGCACATCAGATCAATAATCCTCTGGTCGGAGTGATCAACCTTGCCCAGTTGGCGGAACGCGAGGCCGACGATCCCGACCGCACACGGGCCATTCTGGCCGACATCCGGCGCGCCGGGGAGCATTGCCGCGATTTCGTCAAGCGCATGTTGGCCTTCACCAAGGCGGCGCGCTGCGAACTTCAGTCCGTTTCCCTGGCGGCGTTGGTGGCGGAAACCGTGGCCCTGTTCCGGGACAGTACGCCCGGCCATCCCGGCATCAACATGCGTCTGCCTGAGGGCAGCGCCGTGATCAGCGCCGATCCGGTTCTTGTTCGCCATGCCTTGTTCAATCTGCTCAACAACGCCTTTCAGGCCTCTCCCGATACGGCTATTGATGTGGAACTGGCAAGCGAGACCCGCCCCGATTCCTCAAAAAATGGATGGCGTCTGGAGGTCGCCGATCACGGCCCCGGCGTTCCGGACAAGGACCGCGAGCGCATCTTCACCCCCTTCTTCACGACGAAACAGGGAGGCATGGGGCTGGGACTTTCGGTGGTCGAGCATATCGTCATGCAGCATGGCGGCGACATCGTCATCCGGGAGGCACCCGACGGCGGGGCACGGTTTTTGCTTTGGTTTCCCGGAAATGCAATGCCGGGAGGGCAGGAATGACGGCTTCAAGGATTCTGGTGGCGGATGACGATCCCTTCACGCGGCATTTGTTTAAAACGCTGCTGACGGGAAAGGGTCTTGCTCCTGTTTTCGCCACGACCGCCCGAGAAGCAAGGAATTTGCTGGAGAATTCTTCCTTTAATCTGGTGGTGATGGATCAGCGCTTACCCGACGGCAACGGTCTCGACCTAATCAAGGAGATGCGTCATATCCACCCCCGTCTGGTGGCCCTTCTGGTCACCGGCTTCGCCGATGTGCGCGACGCCATGCGCGCCGTGCGCGAAGGCCTGTTCGACTATCTGACCAAGCCCTTCGACAATCTTGAGGAACTGGAATCCGTTATTGACCGGGCGCTGGAGCTGGACCGCGCCTACCGCGAAATCGACGATCTGCGCCGCGCCCTGGTCTCGGGCGGCAATATTCCTATCGTAGTCGGGCGTTCAGAAGCCATCCGCTCCCTTCAGCAGAGCATCAAGCAGATAGCCCCTCTCGACACTACGGTGCTGATCGAGGGCGAGAGCGGCACCGGCAAGGAACTGGTGGCAAGGATGATCCACGCCGCCGGTTACCGGGCGAAGGGGCCTTTTCTCGCCATCAATTGCGGCGCCCTTTCGGAAAGCCTTCTTGAAAGCACCCTCTTCGGTTACGAAAAGGGCGCCTTTACCGGGGCTGTCCGCTCGACGGCGGGCTATTTCGAGGATGCTGAAGGAGGCACCCTGTTTCTCGACGAAATCGCCGATACCAGTCCCAAACTGCAAGCCAGCCTGCTCAGAATCATCCAGGAGCGCACATTCTGCCGACTGGGCAGTACGAAGCAGCGTGTCAGCGATTTCCGCCTGCTCTGCGCCTCTAATCGTCCACTTTCCGGCGAAATCAAGGCCGAGCGCTTCCGCGAAGACCTCTTCTACCGTATCAACGTAGTGTCCCTATCCGTACCTCCCTTGCGTCAACGCACGGAGGATATCGGGCTTCTGGCCGCCTATTTCCTCGATCAATTCAACGCCCGTTTCGGCAAGTCCGTGGGTCCCCTGCTTCCCGAAGCCTTCCGCCGCCTGAAAGCCGAGCCATGGCCCGGAAACGTCCGTCAATTACGCAACATCGTCGAACGGGCCGTGGCTTTGCGTCCCGACGGTCCGCTTGGGCCTGATGATCTCGATCTTCGCGCCGGCGAGACGGATGATCCTGACGAAGAGGTTTCCGGCCTTTTACCCTATCATCGCGCCCGCGAATTCTTCGAGCGCGATTACCTGAAACGGCTCTTTGCCGAAAGCGAGGGCAATATTTCGGAAGCGGCCCGTCTGTCGGGCATCTCGCGGCAGAATCTCTATGTGCGTATGAAGCGCTGGGGCATTGTCGCCGATTCATGACGCATGTCATGATTTAATGACAATAACAAAACAGACTCGTTGTCCCGGCACGTTTCTAACTCCTTGAAATGATGGATCGAACCCTTCCTCCCCGAGGTGGCATGAAGCTTGCGTTAATTAACGCATCAATTACCAAAACCCATGGGGAGGATATATGAAACACAGCTATTTGACCGCGACCGTTCTTTCGGCGGTTTTCGCCAGTACTGCCGCCATGGCCGCCGATCCGGCCAAGATCGACTGGTCAAAGATTCCGGCCAAGGAATTGACCTTGTTCTATCCCGGCCAATCCTCGTGGGAATGGATGATCTCCGCCGCGCACAAGGCGGGAGCCATCGGCGTGCGCGACGGCAAAAATTGTAATGAGTGCCATACCGGCGAGGAAAAGGATATGGGTGACGTCATCGTCAGCGGCAAAAAACTGGAGCCGAAACCCCTTTCCGGAAAGCCGGGGTCAGCCAAGGTTGCGGTCCAGGCCGCTTTCGACAGCGATAATCTTTATTTGCGCGCCCAATGGGCCGACGACGGCGTACCCGGCGTGTATTACCCGGCCTTCATCTTCAAGAACGGCAAGTGGGAGAAATTCGGCAATCATCGAGGCGAGGACAAGGTGGCGACGGGCGCCGAACCGGCCGTTTACGAAGACCGCATCAGCTTCATGTTCGGCGACGACAACAAGGTGCCGGAATTCAAGTCGGCCGGTTGCTGGGTGACCTGCCACAACGACCTGCGCTACATGCCCAATCATCCCAAGAAGGACGAGGTCGAGGCTCATGTTTTTTGGGGCAAGGACGGCGCCAAGAAGTCGGACATGCGTAAGTATCTCAAGGACACTCGTACGTCTCTGGACGAGACCGGCGGCTGGAAGAATCCGAAGAGCAAGGAGGAACTGACGGCTCTCAAGGACAAGGGCTACTTGCTCGACCTCCTGCAATGGCGCGCCCACCGCTCGGATCCCATCGGTGTCGGCGACGATGGTTTTGTCGGCGATTACCGCAATTTCGACGCCGGCAAGAAGACCTTTACCGACAACTGGGATAAGGACAAGAATGAACCGAAATGGATGTTTAGCGGCGCCAAGCCGGTTTTGGCGGCTTCCGACCTCCTCACATCCGCCAATATGATGCTCGATTCCAACATCGCTCCCTATGACGCCGCCGTCGCCGCCAAGGAAGGCGCCGTGCTGCCGCAATGGCTGGTCACGAGCAAGGTGGAGGGCAGCGCCGCCGATATCGCCTATTCCAAGGGCGCGCACGACGGCAAGGGGTGGACGGTGGTGATGGCCCGCAAGCTGGCCACCGGCAACAAGGACGACGTGCAGATGGCGGCAGGACAGACCTATACCCTCGGACTGTCTTTCCATGACGACAACACCACGGCGCGCTGGCACTTCGTCAGCTTTCCCGCAACCTTCAGCCTGGGCAAGGGCGATGGAGTGATCAATGCCGTCCAACTCAAGTAACGGTTCTAAAGAGGAAGGGAGGGCGCGCGCGCTATGGCGCGCCCTTCACAACTTTATCGCTCATCCCTTGAAAGCGGCATTGACCGGAGTGACGATCATTGCCGTTCTTGGCGTATCCTTTGTTGTGATCGAGGAGCTGAATATTGGGGCCAATTCGACTAAGTTCTGCATCTCGTGCCATTCCATGGGCGCATATGTTTACGAAGAGTTCAAAAAGTCCAAACACTACCTCAACGCTTCCGGCGTGCGGCCCGAGTGCGGGGGGTGCCATGTGTCCAGACGCTTCTGGCACGCGGTGTGGGAGCATGTAAAGGGTACGCACGATCTCATCGGAGAGTACAGCCACGACTGGTCCAAGCCGGAAATATTCGAGGCCAAACGCCCGAAGATGGCGGAGAATGCACGTCTGGAAATGTTGGCCGAGGACAGCCACACCTGCCGTGAGTGCCACAAGATGGAAGCCATCGTGCCGACACGGGTCCGAGGCCAACGGGCGCACGAGGCGGCACAGAAGGAAGGCAAGACCAATTGCATCGCCTGCCACTACAATCTGGTGCATAAGGAGGTGCCGCTGTCCGAAGCCTTTACGGCAGCCATCTTAAGAAAGTAACCCCCCAGGATGCGGGCGGGTGTCCCCCCTGCCCGCCCGCATTCGCCTTTTTGCCATTGGAGAAGAACGCGCTCAACGTGGATTTCATGATAGCCGGTCTTGCCGCCTTTGCCATCTCGCCATTGCCGATCACTTCCCTACCCCGCCGCCGCCTCGGCGATTTTGACCAGTTCCTTCAGCAGATACTGAACGCCGGCGAGTCTTTCCTTGTGGTTATCCCAGACGCGCATGAAAACCAGCTTGTGGTCGGGGCGCAGCTTGACCGTGCCGACGTTGGCGGTGATGAAGCCGATCAGGCCTTGCGGATTGGCGAAGTCGGCGTTGCGGAACGACACCACCGCCCCCTTGGGGCCGGCGTCAACCTTGTCGACTCCGCACTCCATGCACAGCCGCTTGACCGCCATCGTCTGCAACAGGTTTTCCACCTCCTGGGGCAGGGCGCCGAAACGGTCGATCATCTCGGCGGCGAAGGCGTCGATTTCGCCGGGATCGGCCAGACGGGCGATGCGCCGGTACAGGTTAAGGCGCACCGTTAAGTCGCTTACATAGAGTTCCGGTATCAGCACAGGCATGCCGATATCGATTTGCGGACTCCACTCCTCCCCGCTCCCCGCTCCCCCATCGACGCCGCGAGCCTCGGCCACCGCTTCCTCCAGCATTTGCTGATAAAGCTCGATGCCTACCTCGCGGATATGGCCCGACTGCTCGCCGCCGAGCAGGTTGCCGGCGCCGCGAATGTCCAGGTCGTAACTGGCCAGGGTGAAGCCGGCGCCCAGCGTATCCAGGGTGTGCATCACTTCCAGCCGCTTCTCGGCCGTGGCCGACAGCTTCTGGCGCGGCGGCAGAGTCAGGTAGGCGTAGGCTCTGACCTTGGAGCGCCCGACCCGACCGCGCAACTGGTAGAGCTGGGCCAGGCCGAACATGTCGGCGCGGTGAATGACGATGGTGTTGACGGAGGGCAGGTCCAGGCCGGATTCGATGATGTTGGTGGACAGCAGCACGTCGAAGGAGCCGTCATAAAAGGCGGTCATGACATCTTCTATCTCGCTCGGCGGCATGCGCCCGTGGACGAAGGCCAATTTTAGCTCGGGAACCAGTTCCTTCAGGCCTCGGGCCACCCCGTCCATATCTTCGATGCGCGGACAGACGTAGAAACTTTGCCCTCCCCGGTAGCGCTCGCGGAGCAGCGCCTCGCGGATGATCAGCGGATCATAGGGCAGGATGAAGGTGCGCACGGCCAGACGATCAACCGGCGGACTGGCGATAATGCTCAATTCCCGCACGCCGCTGAGCGCCAACTGAAGAGTGCGCGGAATCGGCGTGGCGGTCAGGGTCAACACATGGACATCGGATTTGAGCTTTTTCAGACGCTCCTTGTGGGTCACGCCGAAGTGCTGTTCTTCATCGACAACCAACAACCCCAGGTCGCGGAACTGTATATTCTTGGCGACGAGCGCATGAGTGCCGATGACGACGTCAACCGAGCCGTCGGCAAGCCCGCGTTTGACCTCATTGGCTTTTTTGAGCGTTACCATGCGCGACAATTGTTCGATTTTTATCGGGAATCCGGCAAAGCGTTCGCGGAAGGTTTGAAAATGCTGCCGACACAATAACGTGGTCGGCGTCACCACCGCCACCTGACGGCCGGAAAGCGCGGCGACAAAGGCGGCGCGCATGGCGACTTCGGTCTTTCCGAAGCCGACATCGCCACATACCAAACGGTCGGTAGGAATCCCGGAAGCCAGGTCGTTGATGGTGTTTGTGATGGCGGCCTGCTGATCCTCGGTCTCCTCGAAGGGAAAGCGGGCGCAAAACTCCTCAAAGGCCCCGCTGTCGGGGGCCATAGTCGGCGCCGGGCGCAGGGCGCGGGCCGCCGCGACCTTTATCAACTCATCGGCCATGTCGCGGATGCGTTGTTTCATCCGCGCCTTGCGGGCTTGCCATGCGGCGCCCCCCAGCCGGTCAAGCTGGGCGCTTGCCTGTTCCGAACCATAGCGGCTGATAAGGTTGATATTCTCCACGGGGAGGAACAATTTATCGTTGCCGGTATAGATCAGCAGCAAACAGTCGTGAGGAGCGCCGACGACTTCAATATTGACCAGTCCGCCGTAGCGGGCGATGCCGTGGTCGATATGCACGACCAGGTCGCCTTCGCGCAGGGATGAGGCCTCGGCGATGTAATCTTCCGGTCGCGCCCGTCGCCGCCCCCGGACGGACAGGCGCTCGCCGAGAATGTCCTGCTCGGCGATCACCGTTAAGCCGGGCGCGGTGAACCCGCGCTCGACGGCAAAGACGCAAATCGCTACCGAACCGGCATCCATGGCCGGGAATTGATCCCACCTTTCGATCCGGTGGAGGACGCCGATATCGTGTTCCTCCATCACCTTCGCCAGCCGCTCCAGCGAGCCTGCGGTGAAGGCGGCGATCAGCACCCGCCGACACCCCTCGCGCTCGACTTGCAGGTGGGCGCGAAGCGCATCAAAAACATTGACGTCGGGACTGTTGCGGGCATCGGCAAAATCCCGCCCAAGGCGTCCCTCGGCATCAACCGACAGTTCCGCGTCAGGACTGGAAAATGGTGATAAATCATAGACTTTTCTGTCTACTAGTAGAGCTTGCCACTGCTCCCGGCCAAGGTATAATCGTTGCGCCGGAACCGGGTTATAGGGGGGGGCGGCAGAGGCCGTCTTGCCGTCGGCAATAACACGCCGCGCCGCGTAATATTCGGCAATCAAATCAAGGCGCGCCTCGCCGGCTTCCTCGCCCTGATGATCAAGAACCAGCGCCGCGCCGGGAAGGTAATCAAGCAGGGTTTCCATCCGCTCATGGAACAGGGCCATCCAGTGCTCCATGCCCCGATGGCGGCGTCCGGCGGAAACCGCTTCGTAGAGAACGTCATCGCGCGCCGGCGCTCCGAACAGTTCGCGGTAGCCGGAACGAAATCGCGAAACGGCCTCCTCGGTCAGCGGGATTTCACTTACCGGATTGATTGAAAATTCCTCCGCCTTGCCGGTGGTGCGCTGGCTGATCGAATCAAAGACGCGGATGGCGTCGATTTCGTCGCCGAAGAAATCAAGCCGGAAGGCCGACTCGCTCCCCCCCGGAAATATATCGATTATGCCGCCGCGCACGGCGAACTCGCCGGGGTTCATGACGGTGTCGGATCGCAGATAACCGTTCAACGTCAGGAAGGCGACAACCTGATCCATGCGAAGCGAGACCCCGGCGACGACGCGCATGGTCGCCCCGTCGAAAAAATTGCGGGGAGGAACCCGTTGCAGGAATGCCGAAACGGTGGTCAGGACCACCCTTGCCTTGCCTTCCGTGCGCGGCATAAGCAGCCTGGTCAGGGCATCAATGCGCTTGGCGACGATTCCGGGGTCGGGCGACACCCGGTCATAGGGCAGGCAATCCCAGGCCGGGAACTCCATATGCTCCAGCTCCGGAGCGAAGTAGGACAGGGCGTCGGCCATGCGGGTCCGGCGCACGTCGTCGCGGGCGATAAAGACAATGTCCCTGTCTCCCGCCCTTCCCCGCGCCAACTCGGCAAGGATCAGGGCGTCATAACCGCCGGGCGCTCCGGAGATTAAAATACGGTTGATGCGCTTTGGTATTTTTTCGATGAATTTCAAGGTGTTATTTTAACCGGTTAATAATCTTCTTCATCTGACAATCCGCTCGATTTCGACTTTCGGATAATGACCGAAGCTGACCAGTAGCCCCAGTTCAAGACCGGTTGCCTTTAGGTAATTGTGAATCTGTGCCTGGTGTTCGACCACCAGTTTCTTCACCGCTTTGATTTCGACGATAATCTGTTCAAAGCAGATAAAGTCCGGTTTGAAAGTCTGCTCCAGGCGATCCCTCTTATATCGCAGAATCAGCTCGCGCCGGGCAACAAAAGGAATTTCCTGTTTGCCGAATTCTTTCTCCAGACATTCCTGATAGACCGATTCCAAAAATCCGCAACCCATCTCGCGGTACACCTCGAAGATGGCTCCTCGTATTTTATAGCTCGCCTCTTCAAACTTAAGGCCTGTCATTTCCGTGTGTTCCGTGTGTTCCGTGGTAAATCATGCAATGACCGGAGCATTTTCATCACTTCGTTGTCATGGACCGGCGGCGGCGGCTCCTTGCCCGTCAGCCAGTTATAGAGATCGTTATCGTTCTCTTTAAGCAGCGCTTCCAGGCATGCCAACTGTCCGTCATCCAGGCGTTCCAGGTTAGCCCTGGCGAACCCGCCGAAAATCAGGTCATTTTCCACCGTGCCCATGTGACAACAGCGAAACAACAGACGCTTGCGGCGAACATCCATAAAATCCGGCATTGCGCGCTCCGTATGAAATTATAGGATATAGTGCCGTTTTGATCGGAAGTCATTGCTTATGCGCCCGGAAATATTGTTTCCCTTGTTCAGGCCGATTACCTCGCTGCCCGGCGTCGGGCCGCAGGTCGCCAAGTCGATGGAAAAGGCGGCGGGCGGCCATGTGGTTGATCTTTACTGGCACCTGCCCGGCGGCGTAATCGACCGTCGCTATGCGCCCGTCGTGGCCGAGGCCAGGCCGGGAGTAGTGGCGACGATCACGGTAAAGGTTGATCGTCACGTCAAACCGGCCAACCGCCGCCTGCCCTACAAGGTGTATTGCTCGGACGATACCGGCGTGCTGGCGCTGATTTTCTTCCACGCTCACGGCGATTACCTCAAGCGCGTCCTTCCCGAAGGCGAACGGCGCGTGGTCAGCGGCAAAGTGGATATCTTCAATCAGGAAGTCCAGATTACCCACCCCGACCATATCGCCACCCTTGATGAGATCAGCAGCTTGCAGGCGGTGGAGCCGGTCTATCCGCTGAGCGCCGGCCTGTCCCTGAAGGTGTTGAACAAGGCCCTGGCCTTTGCCCTCAAGTCGGCGCCGGAGCCGGAGGAATGGATCGACGCCGCTTATTTGTCGCGCCACGGCTGGAAACCATGGATTCAGGCATTGAAGGAGGCTCATAAACCACAAAGCGAGGCGGACCTTGACCCGCATACCCCCGCCCGTTGCCGTCTCGCCTACGACGAGCTTCTGGCCAACCAGCTTGCCCTGGCCATGGTGCGCCTCAACATGCGCCGCCGGTCGGGACGTTCGATCAGCGGCGACGGCGGGATGAGGCAAAAGGTCATCGCCGCCCTGCCCTTCTCCCTGACCGCCGCCCAGGAGCGGGCGCTCGGCGAAATTACCGCTGACATGGCCGAGAACACCCGCATGTTGCGTCTTTTGCAGGGCGATGTCGGTAGCGGCAAGACGGTGGTCGCCTTTCTCGCCATGCTCAATGCGGTGGAGACCGGGGTCCAGGCGGCGATGATGGCGCCCACCGAGATCCTCGCCCGCCAGCATCTGGCGACCATCGAACCGCTTGCCGAAGCCGCCGGAGTGAAGGTGGCGCTGCTTACCGGGCGCGAAAAGGGAAAGGCCCGTCAGGCGGTGCTGAACGGCCTGTGCGGCGGCGAGACGGCGCTGGCCGTCGGCACCCACGCCCTTTTTCAGGACGATGTCGTCTTCAAGGACCTGGGGCTGGCGGTGATCGACGAGCAGCACCGCTTCGGCGTTCACCAGCGCCTGACTCTGGCCGCCAAGGGATGCGCCGACATGCTGGTGATGACGGCGACGCCGATCCCCCGCACCCTGATGCTCACCGCTTATGGCGACATGGACGTTTCCCGACTTACCGAAAAGCCGCCGGGACGCGCCGCCGTCGATACCAGGGTCATGCCCCTGGAGCGGCTGGGAGACGTCACCGGCGCCGTTTCCCGCTCGTTGCGCAAGGGAGCCAGGGTCTATTGGGTATGCCCGCTGATCGAGGAATCAGAAGCGCTGGACATGGCCGCCGCCGAGGATCGCTTCGAAAGCCTGAAGGAAGTATTCGGCGAGCGGGTGGGACTGGTGCACGGACGCATGAAGGGCAAGGACAAGGACGCGGCAATGAAGGGCTTTGCCGAAGGGGCGGTGGACGTTCTGGTCGCCACCACGGTAATCGAGGTCGGCGTCGATGTGCCGGAAGCGACGGTGATGATCATCGAACACGCCGAACGTTTCGGCCTGGCCCAGCTTCATCAGTTGCGGGGCCGCATCGGGCGCGGCGGCAAGCCCTCCACCTGCCTGTTGCTTTACGCCGGGCCATTGACTGCGGCGGCCAATGACCGTCTGCGGATCATGCGCGAGACCGACGACGGCTTTAAAATCGCCGAGGAAGACCTGCGTCTGAGGGGGGCCGGAGATCTTCTCGGCGCCCGCCAGAGCGGATTGCCGGAATTCCGCCTCGCCGACATCGCCGTCCATGGCGAGTTGCTGGCGGCGGCCCGCGACGACGCTCAACTGATTATTGACCGCGACCCGGACCTAACCTCAAAGCGCGGACAAGCGCTGCGCACTCTTCTCTACCTGTTCGAGCGCGACGCGGCGGTGAAATACCTGCGCTCGGGGTAACGGAATCAGCCGCCGATTCCGGGTCTGTGGCAAGCGCGGCAGTCGGACTTTGATTTAACCTTCTTCCATTCCTCCGGCGTGACATGTCTTTCGTCGTGGTGGCGCGCCCATGACGGCGTGCCGGAAATGCGGATATAGGTTTTATCCCCCAACTTCTTGGACGTTATCTTGCCGTAGTTGGTCAGGCCGGAATCCATTGATTTACCGACCATATAATCCTCGACATGCTTGCGGGTCGGCTCATCAAGGCCGGCGTTCTCGCCGAAATGCTTTTCAAGGTTGGCCATGATCTTCTGCCATGATCTTGCCGGCAGGTTGATGGGGCCGAAAGGAAGGTGGCAGGCGCCGCATTCCTTTTTGGTGATTTCGTCGATGACGATCACGCCGATATCCTTGTTTTCCTCGGCGGACGCCGCCGCAGAGCTTAACAAGCATGCGGCAATAACAAAAAAGCCGATTATTTTCAGCATGGATATTTCAACCCGTTTGTTCCTGAATATGCCTGACGCCAATTCGTCTTCTATAGAATGATGAGGGGCAAGGGGGATAAAAGGGAGATAAGGTAAATATAGTTTTTTTGGACCATAGAGACACAGAGAAGAAAGAGAAAGAAATAAAGAATAAATTTTTGAATTGCAAGAAGCGTACTTAAATCTTCTCTGTGCCTCTGCGCCTCTGTGGTTAACGCCAACAAAAAAATCCCTGCTATTATTATCTTCCCCCTTATCTCCCTTGCGTCCTCATATCTCCTTCTCACGCCGGCGCCGTTTTTCATGCAATAATTAGTAGACGCCTAACCGGTATGAAAACAAACAGGCCGGGAATATCCCGGCCTGCCGTCATGTAAAATCAAACTGATTTTACTTACTTCTTGGGAGCAGCGGCCTTTTCGCATTCGGCCTTCTTGGCGGCGTCCGTGATCTTGGTGCAATCGGCGGCCTTCTCGGCGGCCATCGCGACGGGGGCCAAAACGGTCATGCCGAAGACGAGAACAAAGGCCAGCGCGCTAACCGTAGCAAACACGTTCTTCATTTTGTGTAACTCCAAATAATTTTTTTAAGGTGGCAGGATAGAACGTGATCCGTACCCTATCTTATTCAAAAAAGCTAGTCAAAACAAATGATCGCACATATCGGTTATTGCAATCATGACGCATCCCATTGCCGGCGCGGGCGTTGTGGAGCGCTTTCAGGCAAAGCGGTAAGTTCGCGGGAAGCCCTTGGGCGCCGGTCGTCCGGCCTGGGCGCGCTTGCCGATCCATTCGTCGATTTTAGGTTCGCTGCTTGTCCCGCGCCCCGTCTTCCAGGTCAGTCCGTCTTTCATGTTCATGGTTTTGGCGTCGGACATGCCGCCCTTGACGTAGCGTTGCATGATGACTCCCCTGCCCCGGATCATCACCGGAAGTTCCGCCAGGGGGAAAATCAACAGTTTGCCGAGTTCGCCGACCACCGCCACCGCGTCGTCGCCGTCACTGACCGGGTAAACGGCGGCGGCTTCCTCGCCGGCGGCAAGATTGAGCGTTTGCTTGCCGTTGCGGGTCTGGGCGATGACATCGTTTTCTTCAACAATGAAGCCGCGTCCCTTGTCGGAGGCCACTAATTGCCGGCGGCCCGGCAGGTGAACAAACATATTGACAATGTCATGGCTGTTGCCGAGGTCGATCATCAGGCGCACCGGCTCGCCGTGGCCGCGCCCGCCGGGAAGCTTGTCGCAGCCGAGAGTATAGAAGCGCCCGTTGGTAGCCATGATCACCAGCTTGTCGGTGGTTTGAGCGGTCAGAGCGAACCTGGAGTGGTCGCCGTCCTTGTACTTGACCTCCGAGAAGTCATCAATATGGCCCTTGATCGCCCTGATCCAGCCCATTTGCGAGCAGATGACGGTTATCGGTTCACGCTCGATCATCGCTTCTATCGGCACTATCACCGCCGAGGGCGGCTTGCCGATCTCGGTGCGGCGACCGGCCGGCGTAGCGAATTGCTTTTTGATATCGGCGATCTCGGCGGCGATCGCCTGCCGGCGCAGCTTCTCATCGGCGAGCAGAGCATTTATTTCCGTCTTCTCGGCGTTCAGCGCATCGTGTTCTTTCCTGATTTCGATCTCTTCCAGCTTGCGCAACTGGCGCAGACGCATGTTCAGGATGGCCTCGGCCTGGGTGTCGGTAAGCTCGAAGGCGCGGATCATGAAGTCCTTGGGTTCATCCTCCTCGCGAATGATGCGAATGACCTCATCCAGGTTAAGGTAAGCGATTAAGAAACCGCCCAGAACATCAAGACGAAGCTCGATTTTCCCAAGCCGATGGTTGCTGCGGCGCATCAGCACTTCATGCCTGTGATCAAGAAAGGCGACCAGGGCTTCGCGCAGGTTCATCACCCTCGGCGCGGAGTCGGCGTCCAGCACGTTCAGGTTGAGGCCGAAGCGGACATCGAGATCGGTCTGGCGGAAAAGCTGCTCCATCAACATTTCCGGGTCCACGGCGCGGTTCCTGGGTTCAAGGACGATGCGCAATTCGACCGCCGACTCATCGCTGACATTGACCAGCAGCGGCAGCTTGCGCATTTCCAGCAGCTCGGCGATCTTTTCGATCAGCCGCGATTTCTGGACCTGATAGGGAATCTCGGTGATTGCTATTTGATATTGGCCGTGGCTGAGTTTTTCCGTTTGCCATTTGGCGCGGACGCGAAAGCCCCCGCGTCCCGTGCGGTAGGCCTCGACAATGTTGTCATGAGGCTCGATCAGAATGCCGCCGGTGGGAAAATCGGGACCGGGGATCATCTCCACCAGCTTTCCGATGCCGGCGTTGGGGAACTTGATCAGGTGCAGCAGCGCGTCGCACAGCTCGCCGACGTTATGGGGCGGGATATTGGTGGCCATGCCGACGGCGATCCCCGCCGAGCCGTTGGCCAGCAGATTGGGAAAGCGGGCGGGCAACACCACCGGCTCAGTATCCTCGCCGTCGTAGGTCTCGCGGAAATTGACGGCGTCCTCGTCGATCCCTTCCATCAAGGCCCAGGCGACCTTGGTCAGACGCGCCTCGGTGTAGCGCATGGCCGCCGCGTTGTCGCCGTCGATGCTGCCGAAGTTGCCCTGGCCGTCAACCAGCGGATAGCGCACGGCGAATTCCTGGGCCAGCCGCACCAGGGTGTCGTAGACGGCGGTGTCGCCGTGGGGATGGTACTTGCCGATGACGTCGCCGACGACGCGGGCGCATTTCTTGAAGCCGGAGCCGGGGTCCAGCTTGAGCTGGCGCATGGCGTAAAGAAGACGCCTGTGCACAGGCTTCAAGCCGTCGCGCACGTCGGGAAGCGAACGCGAGACGATGGTGGAAAGGGCATAGGCGAGGTAACGCTCGCCGAGGGCGTCGGCGAACCGCGTTTCACGAACCTCTCCCGTTGCCGCTTTTTTGCTCATCTGACCCTCAGCTTGTTCGATGACTCCATACTATATATAGCGCCCCGCCATTGGAAAGAGGCAATTTATTGCGGCGAGGCGGTCCCTACTGCAAAAATCTGTTGACCGGGAACGTCTTTTGCGGGAGCAATGCTTACGGGTCTCAAAATTTCATAGTCATGCGGGGAACCGGCAATGGAGTACGGCATTGATGACGTCGCCAATCGACTGAAAAGAAACAAGGATAACGACAACAGTTGTATCTTGCTCATCGGCGCCGGATGCTCGGTAAGCGCTGAAATCCCCTTGGCCGACGATTTTGTGAAAATCATCAAGGATGAATTTCCCCGGGAATACGCTGCTGCCGAGAAAAAGACTTACCCCTACTGCATGGGCGAACTGACTGCCGGCGAGCGCCATACGTTAATCAGCAAGCATATAGACAATGCCAAGATCAACTGGGCGCATATCGCCATCGCCCAACTGATCAAGTCCGGCTTCGTCGACAGGGTGCTGACCACCAATTTTGATCCCCTGGTGATGCGGGCTTGCGCCTTGATCAACGAGTTTCCCGCCGTCTATGACATGGCGGCGTCACAGAGATTCGTACCTCATTTCGTGCGCAACAAGGCGGTGTTCCATCTGCACGGGCAGCGTGACGGCTTCGTGCAACTGCACAAGGAGGACCAGGTCAAGAGCCTAAAGGACGCCCTGAAACCGGTGTTCGACGATACGGCGCGAAACCGCACCTGGATTGTCATCGGCTACAGCGGTGAGAATGATCCGGTGTTCGAGCAACTGGCCGCCCTGCATAATTTTGACTACCGCTTGTTCTGGATTTGCTACAAGGACGAAGACCCGTCGGCCCGCGTCCGTAACCAACTGCTGGAAAGCGACAAGGACGCCCACTGCATCAAAGGCTTTGATGCCGATAACTTCTTGGTCAAACTAGCCGGCAAGTTGGATTGTTTTCCGCCTGATTTCTGCGGCAAACCGTTCAACCATCTTAAAAGCGCCTTCGACGCCTTGGTCAGTTTCCGCCTTCCCGGCCAGGACCAAGACATCGAACTGGTGGAAAGAGCCAAAAAGCAAGTCGATCACGCCATCAAGACCATTGAAAATATATCCGATAATGAACTGGCCCGACTGATCGGCGAGGAAAAACCCGCCGAGTCCATTGAAACGGAAGCCGCCCCCGTCGATATCGTCTCCATGGCTTCCATGGACCTTGCAATGGGTAATTACGACAAGGTGATCGCCCTGCGCTTCCGGTACGACAACAGGGACTTCCCGGAATTGCGAGACAGCCTATCCTGGGCCTATCTGCTTCAGGGCAACGCCCTTGCCGCTCAGGCGAGGAAAAAGGAGGGGGCGGAGGCCGATGAACTGTTCACGGCGGCGGGCGAAAAGTACGCCGCAGCCCT
>MIAA01000022.1:8883-32696 GCA_001830425.1 Rhodospirillales bacterium RIFCSPLOWO2_02_FULL_58_16 | reverse complement strand
GATCGCAAGGCCTTGAACAAGGATTGCGGATCGCTCAACGCCTTGCCTTGCGCCAATATTTTTCCGGTCACATCCATTACGCAAAAACTCGTCTCTTCCTTTGAAACATCAAATCCTACATATTCGACCATGGTCACTCTCCTATGTTCGCCCTTTGGGGCGCTGTTGCGCGACCCCGCATTATAGGCTCGGGAGAGTGACCACCGGAATTACGCTATGTGGATTAATACCCCTCACATATCCAGCATGATGCGTTGGGGGTCTTCGATGCATTGTTTGACGCGGACCAGAAAAGACACCGCCTCGCGGCCGTCGACGATGCGGTGGTCGTAGCTGAGGGCCAGATACATCATCGGGCGGGCCCGAATTGAATCATCAGGCATGACCATGGCGCGCTTGACGATGTTGTGCATGCCGAGGATCGCCGACTGGGGCCTGTTGATGATCGGCGTCGACAGCATCGAGCCGAAGATGCCGCCGTTGGTGATGGTGAAGGTGCCGCCCTGCATTTCATCCATCGACAGCTTGCCGTCCCGCGCCTTGACGCCGTAGGCGCGAATGGCGCTTTCGATGCCGGCGAAACTGAGCGTGTCGGCGTCGCGCACCACAGGCACCACCAACCCCTGGGGCGAACCGACGGCAACGCCGATGTCATAGTAATTCTTGTAGACGATGTCGTCGCCGTCGATCTCGGCGTTGACGCCGGGGAACTCGCGCAGGGCCGTTACGCAAGCCTTCACGAACGGCGACATGAAGCCGATCTTGACGCCGTGTTTCTTCTCGAAGGCATCTTTGTGGACAGCCCGCAGCGCCATCAGGGCGGTCATGTCCACCTCGTTGAAAGTGGTAAGCATGGCCGCCGTGTTCTGGGCTTCCTTGAGGCGGGAGGCGACCATCTTGCGCAGCCGCGTCATGCGCACCCTCTCCTCGCGTCTGCTGTCCGTCCGAGGCGGATGCTGAACCGGCTTTTCAATGTGAGCCAGCACGTCGCCCTTGGTCAGCCGTCCGTCCTTGCCCGAAGCGGAGATGGCGGAGGCTTCCAGGCCGTGCTCGGCAACCAGCTTGCGAACCGCCGGGGCAAGAGTCTTCTCGGCGGCGGCTTTGGGCGCGGCCTTGTTTTGAGGCGCCGGTTTGGCCGGGGCGTCGCCCTCGGTTATCGAGCCGAGCAAGGCGCCGACTTTTACATCGGCGCCCTCATGGGCGGCGATGGCGCTCAGGATTCCGGAGGCCGGCGCGTTGACCTCGACCGTCACCTTGTCGGTTTCCAGCTCCACCAGCGGCTCGTCGAGAGTTACCGCGTCGCCGACCGACCTGGACCATTTGGCCACCGTCGCTTCGGTGATCGATTCACCCAGGGTCGGCACTTTGATTTCCGTCGTCATGATTTCCTCGGTTTCAGGTTTTTTTGCAAACGGGCATAAAAGGTTGGGGTATTAAATCCAGATTAGTCGCCAGAGCCTGTTCAATCAGGCCGGTCTGTTCCATGGCGTGAGCCTTGGCGGAGCCGGTCGCCGGCGAAGCGGAGGCGATGCGCCCGGCATAAACGGGCTTCCTGATCTTGCCGCCGAGCGATTCGAGGATAAAGTTCAGCCGGGGCTGGACGAACGACCATGCCCCCATGTTGGCCGGTTCTTCCTGGCACCACACCACCTCGGCATTGTGGTAGCGCGTAAGCTGTTGCGTCACCAGACGGCGCGGCCATGGATAAAGCTGTTCGACGCGGACGATGGCCACATCACTGACGCCCCGGTCGCGGCGTTCCTGCAAAAGATCATAGTAGACCTTGCCCGAACACAGCACCACCCGGCGCACGCTCCTGTCCTCCAGGCGATCCTTTTCCGGCAGCACCCTCATGAACTTGGTTCCCGGACCCATTTCCCCCATCTTGGAGACCACCAGCTTATGGCGCAGCAATGACTTGGGGGCCATGACCACCAGCGGCTTGCGGTAGTTCCGCCGCTGCTGGCGGCGCAGCGCGTGAAAATAGTTGGCCGGCGTCGTGATGTTGACCACCTGTATATTGTCTTCGGCGCACAGTTGCAGGTAACGCTCCATTCGGGCCGATGAGTGTTCCGGCCCCTGACCCTCGTGGCCGTGGGGCAACAGCAAGACCAGCGAACTCATGCGCAGCCACTTGGTCTCGCCCGATGCAATGAACTGGTCAATTATCATCTGGGCGCCGTTGGCGAAATCGCCGAACTGGGCCTCCCACAACACCAGGGTGTTGGGGTCGGACAGGGAATATCCGTATTCAAAGCCGAGCACCCCGGCCTCCGACAGCGGACTGTCCATGACCTCGAATGAGGCCTGGCCTTCGCGGATGTTGCTCAAGGGGAAATAGCGTTCCTCGTTGACCTGATCGACAAGGACGCAATGGCGCTGGGAGAATGTGCCTCTCCCTGAATCCTGGCCGGAAAGCCTGACCCGCGTCCCTTCGACCATCAGGGTTCCGAAGGCCAGCGCTTCGGCGGTGGCCCAGTCGATGGCGTCGCCGGACTCGATCATTTTGCGCTTGTTTTCAAGCTGACGGAGAATCTTGGGATTGGCGTTGAAATTTTCGGGAGGCCGCGAGATCGCCATGCCTACCTCTTTCAGCAGTTCCATCGGCGCCGAAGTGTCGTCCTCATGATATTCTTCGTCGCCGGGGGAATGGACCAGTCCTTTCCACTTGCCCTCCAGCCAGTCGGCCTTGTTGGGCTTGTAGCTTTCGGCGGCCTTGAAGTCGCCCTCCAGGCGTTTATGGAAATCATCGGCCACGGCCTCGGCTTCTTCCTCGGTCATCACCCCGTCGGCGACCAGCCGCTTGGCGTAAATCTCGACGGTAGTCGGGTGCTTGGCGATGGCGCTGTACATGATGGGATTGGTGAACATCGGCTCGTCGGCCTCGTTGTGGCCGTGGCGGCGATAGCAGAACATGTCGATGACCACGTCGCGCTTGAACTCCTGACGGAACTCGGCGGCGATGCGCGCCACATGAACCACCGCTTCCGGATCGTCGCCGTTGACGTGGAAAATGGGGGTCTGCCCTCCCTTGGCTATGTCGGAGGGATAGGGCGAAGAACGCGACTTGGACGGCATCGCGGTGAAACCGATCTGGTTGTTGACGATGAAGTGAATGGTGCCGCCGGTGCGGTAGCCGCGCAGTCCGGAAAGGTCCAGGGTTTCCGGCACCAGCCCTTGGCCGGCGAAGGCGGCGTCGCCGTGCATCAGCAGCCCCATAACCTGACTGCGCTCCTCATCGCCGAGCAGATTCTGCTTGGCCCGCACCTTGCCGACGACGACCGGGTTGACGGCTTCAAGGTGAGACGGGTTGGCGGTCAGCGACAGGTGAATCATATTGCCGTCGAAGGTCCGGTCGGCGGAAGTACCCATGTGGTACTTGACGTCGCCGGATCCCTCCACGTCGTCAGGCTTGGAGGACACGCCCTTGAACTCGGCGAACATGGCGACGAAGGGCTTGCACATGACGCTGGTCAGCACGTTAAGGCGGCCACGGTGCGGCATTCCCAACACCACCTCCTTGACGCCGAGTTGGCTCCCCCTTTTCAGTATCTGCTCCAGGGCCGGGATCAGGGACTCGCCGCCGTCCAGGCCGAAGCGCTTGGTGCCGGGATATTTGATGTTGAGGAACTTCTCGAAGCCTTCGGCCTCGACCAGCCTCTCGTAGATGGCCTTCCTGCCCTTGACGGTGAAGTGAGTCTGGTTGCGGATGCTCTCGATGCGGTCCTGTATCCACTTGCGTTCGTCCGGCTCCTGGATGTGCATGTACTCGGCGCCGATTGAACCGCAATAGGTTTGCTTCAGGACATGCAGGATTTCACGCGGGGTCGCCGTCTCCATGCCCAAGGCGTGGTCGATAAAGATAGGACGATCCATGTCGGCCTCTTCAAAGCCGTAGGTCCTGGGGTCCAACTCGGAGTGATCGGCATTGCCCGCCAGCCCCAGCGGGTCAAAGTCGGCGATGAGATGGCCTCGTACGCGATAGGTGCGGATCATCATCAGGGCGCGGATGGAGTCCCTGGCCGCTTCTTTGCCGCCGCCCGACTCCGGGCGGATCACGGACGGAAAAGACGGAGCGGCGGATGGTTCGTCGTCGTCGAAACTACAGCCGACTACGCCGCCGGCCGACGGCGCCCAAGCGGCCCCCCGCAACTCATTGAGAACTGTACGGTTATCATCTCCGAGATCGGCAAAGAAGGCTTGCCAACTGTTGTCAACGGACGACGGGTTTTTCAGGTAGCGGGAATAAAGCTCGGCGATATAGGTGGCGTTGGTTCCGGTCAGAAACGAATCGATTGATGATGTCATGATCCCCAACTTCCACGCCTGAAGGAGTTCATAGGCGCGATGTTACAACAACTTGACCAAAACGGCCATCACGGCCACCGAGCCGGCCATCATGCCGCCGAGTCTGATCGTGAGATCGCGCTTGAGGACTTCAATCTCGGATTTCATGCGCGCTTCAAATTCGGCCAAATCGCGCTTGAGGACTTCAATCTCGAATTTCATGCGCGCTTCAAGTTCGGCCAAATCGCGCTTGAGAACTTCAATCCCGGATTTCATGTGCGCTTCAAGTTCGGCCAAATCGCGCTTGGTCGCTAACCGCTCCTCGATCAGATCAGCGATGATGGAAACCTCGGCTTCCGCCTGCCGTTCGGTGAACCCGGCATTAATCAGGCGCTTGATAGCCGCGTGCGTATCCAAGGCAATAGCGTTGCTCATGCCCCCATAATTCCACGCTTAACATGGAGAGTCCAGCGGCGCATTACCCTTTGAAAACCCCGGCCATAGTGGAGCCTATTTCAGCCGGCGATTCAGCGATGTGAATCCCGGCGCTCCTCAGGGCTTCGATCTTGTCGCCCGCCGTGCCTTTGCCGCCCGAGATGATGGCCCCGGCGTGGCCCATGCGCCGCCCCGGAGGCGCCGTCAGGCCGGCGATGAATCCGACCACCGGCTTTCTGGTTTTTGATTCCTTGATGAAGCGGGCGGCGTCTTCTTCCGCCGAGCCGCCGATTTCGCCGATCATGACGATGGCTTTGGTCTCGTTATCGCAAAGGAACAGCTCCAGGCAATCAACGAAGCTGGTGCCGTTGACCGGATCGCCGCCGATGCCGATGCAGGTGGTCTGTCCCAGTCCGACGGCCGTGGTCTGTGCCACCGCCTCGTAGGTGAGGGTGCCGGACCTGGAGACGATGCCGACCTTGCCGCGATTGTGGATATGTCCCGGCATGATGCCGATCTTGCATTCTCCCGGCGTGATGATGCCCGGACAGTTGGGGCCGATCAGCCGACTGCCGGAATCCCGCAGGCCCCGCTTGACGCGCACCATGTCGAGAACCGGGATGCCCTCGGTGATGCAGACGATCAGGGGAACCCCGGCGTCAACGGCTTCGAGAATAGCGTCGGCGGCGAACGGCGGCGGCACATAAATGACGGAGGCAACTGCCCCGGTTTTGTCTACGGCCTCGGCGACGGTATCAAACACCGGCAGGTCCAGGTGGCGGGAGCCGCCCTTGCCGGGGGTGACGCCGCCGACCATTTTGGTGCCGTAGGCGCTGGCCTGCTCGGAATGGAAAGTGCCTTGCGCGCCGGTGAAGCCCTGGCAGATAACCTTGGTGTTGGAATTGACGAGAACAGCCATTACGCGGCCTCCTTCACGGCCTTGACGACCTTGTGGGCGGCGTCGCCCAGGTTATCGGCGGAAACAATGGCAAGCCCGGATTCATTGAGTATTTTCTTGCCCTGCGCGACATTGGTGCCTTCCAGGCGCACCACCAGCGGTATGCCCAGGCTGACCTCCCTGGCGGCGGCCAATATGCCGTCGGCGATGATGTCGCAGCGCATGATGCCGCCGAAGATATTGACCAGGATGCCCTTCACCTTGGGATCGGCGAGGATCAGCTTGAAAGCGGTGGTGACCCGTTCTCTGGTGGCGCCGCCGCCGACGTCGAGGAAGTTGGCGGGGTCGCCGCCGTGCAGCTTGATAATGTCCATAGTCGCCATGGCCAACCCGGCGCCGTTGACCATGCAGCCGATGTTGCCGTCCAGTTTGACGTAGTTAAGCTCATGGCGGGCGGCTTCCCGTTCGGTCGGGTCTTCCTCGTCCTCGTCGCGCAGTTCTTCGATGTCCTTGTGGCGGAACAGGGCGTTGTCGTCAAAATTCATCTTGGCGTCCAGCGCCACAATCTGACCGTCCGTGGTGACCACCATCGGGTTGATCTCCAGCAGACCGGCGTCCAGATCGATGAAGGCGTCGTACACGGCCAGCAGGAACTTGACGGCATGGCCCACCTGCTTGCCTTCCAGGCCCAACCCGAAAGCCACCTTGCGGGCGTGAAAGGGCAACATGCCGGTGGCGGGATCGATGGTTACCCTGATGATTTTCTCCGGCGTCTTTTCCGCCACTTCTTCGATGTCCATGCCGCCCTCGGTGGAGGCCATGATGGTGATCGCCGAGCGGGCGCGATCAACCACCAGCGACAGGTAAAGCTCGCGGGCGATGCTGCATCCCTCTTCGATGTAGACGCGCTTGACCAGCTTGCCCTCAGGGCCGGTCTGGTGAGTGACCAGAGTCATGCCGAGGATTTTCTTGGCGGCCTCGCGGGCGTCTTCGACCGACTTCACCACCTTGACGCCGCCGCCTTTGCCGCGACCGCCGGCGTGGATTTGGGCCTTGACCACCCAGATCGGGCCGCCGAGTTCCTTGGCCGCCGCGTCGGCTTCCGCCGGAGTATAGGCGACCGAGCCTTGGGGTACGGCAACGCCGTATTTCGCCAGCAATTGCTTGGCCTGGTATTCGTGAATGTTCATGGGTGACTGTTCCGAAATTCCTGAGGGGTTATTTTTTCATTATCGCCTTGGTGGCGTCGACCAGAACCCTGACCGCCTTCACCGATTTATTGAAGTTGGCCTTTTCGTCCTTGTCCAGCTTGATCTCGATGATTCGCTCGACGCCCTTGGCGCCGATGACGCAAGGCACGCCGACGTACAGGTCCTTGACTCCGTATTCGCCGTTCAGGTAAGCGGCGCAAGGCAGCACTCTTTTCTTGTCCTTGAGGTATGATTCGGCCATCAGAATGGCGGCGCTGGCCGGCGCATAGAAAGCCGATCCGGTCTTTAACAGGCCGACGATCTCGGCCCCGCCGTCGCGTGTCCTCTGAATAATCGCATCCAGCTTTTTCTGGGTGGTCCATTTCATCTTGATCAGATCGGGCAGAGGGATGCCGGCGACGGTGGAATAACGCAGCGACGGCACCATGGTGTCGCCGTGGCCGCCCAGCACGAAGGCGGTGACATCCTCAATCGAGACCTTGAACTCATCGGACAGGAAATAGCGGAAACGCGCCGAATCAAGCACGCCGGCCATGCCCACCACCTTGTTCCTGGGCAGGCCCGAGGCCTTTTGCAGCACCCACACCATGGCGTCCAGAGGATTGGTGATGCAGATGACAAAGGCGTTGGGAGCGTTTTTCTTTATGCCCTCGCCGACCGAGATCATGACCTTGGTGTTGATGCCGATCAGGTCGTCGCGGCTCATCCCCGGCTTGCGCGCTATCCCGGCGGTAACGATAACCACGTCGGCGCCCTTGATGGCGGCGTAGTTCCCGGTTCCGGAAACAAGGGCGTCAAAGCCTTCGATGGCGGATGATTCGACCAGGTCCAGGGCCTTGCCCTCGGGAACGCCTTTAACGATATCGAACAGAACGATATCGCCCAGCTCCTTCAGCCCCGCCAGATGAGCCAGCGTCCCGCCGATGTTCCCGGCGCCGATAAGCGCAATCTTGTTCCGTGCCATGTCCGGTCCCCCTCCCCCTGTTCAGATATGCGGCGAATTAATCAGCAGTTTTAAGGGGTATGAACGGATTTTACAACAGGGGCGGAGACGAGGCGTTTTAACCACGTTAAATGATGTTTTAATCACGTTTATAGCGGTCTTAACCATGGTGAATCGGCCTTAAGTCATTGATATCAAACAAAACCACTACCAAAAAAGCCGTAAAATGTCGTCATTTGTCGTCATTTTGCCCACTCCCGCCGCTGTTACGGTCCAACATCCGCAACCGCCCCATTTATGGGAACAACATAAGAACATATCCGATAAATCGGCCAAATGCAAGGATTAATTTCTTGCGGGACCTTCTCCCTCAGCGCCGTCATTGCGAGGATTGCGAGAAGCGGAGCGGCGAAGCAAGACGAAGCAATCCATCCTGGATATCCTGTCTATCCATGTTTGAAGTCTTTGCTTTGCTGGATGATTTTGCCATTATTTCGCCACACGGGTTTTGTTAAGATGTCGTTCATAGTGGGTTCCATACAATATCCCCTGTCTTAAGAACTTGTTTTGGAGAACAAGGCCGTGATGCTGAAAACCGTTATTATGACGCTGGTGTTCGCCGTGGTGATTGCCTGCGGCGCCGGCGCTTACGCCCTCTACAGCGGGAGCGCGGGAGCAACCTACGTCGGCTACGGCGCCGTCGGTTACGGCGTTCAGAGCCATGGCGACGGCCGAACCGATAACGGCGGTTACGGCTATGGCGGTCGCGATCACGGCGGCGATGACGACCATGGCGACCGACGCCGCGACGACGACTGATCCGCCGTGGCCTCGCGTAAACCCAACCGCGCCGAGTTATCCTTCCTTATGGTCTGGCACGGAGTGTTGTCGGGCGGATTGTTAATCGCTTTCCTGACCGCCGAGATCAGCTATGACATGCATCTTTTTTCCGGGGTGGTGGTGCTGGCGACGATCATCATCAGGGTCATGATCGGCCTCGTTGTTCCTTCCGGCTCGCCGTTGGCGCTGGGGTTTGCCCCGCACAGCGGCTCACATAACAAGATGCCTCTGTCGGAACAAGCCAAGAAAGCAATCAAAGGATTGATGGCGGTGGTTCTTCTTGTCGTCATCGGGGCCTCGGCCATTTCCGGTTGGCTGGCCTTCGGCCTCGGGGGCGATGACGATCTCCATGAGGGTCTCGCCGCTTTCGCCGGCGCGGCGATCTTTGCCCATATCGCGTTGGCGGCGGCTTTCCACTACTTCAAGGGAGGGGGGATGATTCCGCTGAGACCCGCTCCACGACGGATTTCCCTGCGCCCCGACTCTTCCCCATCGATCGACGCCGAAGCCTGATTTGATCGTAGCGGCGTACCGGAACCACGCACTTTCCCCCTCCTTACGAAGGAGGTGGAAAGTTGTTGCAACTACCCGCTCTAACTCCCGGCGCGTTGACTGAAAGAAACGCCGTTTTATGAAACACAGAGTACACAGAGATCACGGAGCAAGGCACAGAGAAGAAAGGTAAAATAAACAACAGAAAAAACTCTGCTTAATCTTCTCTGTGAAACCTCTGTGTTCTCTGTGGTCAAAACACAGAGGCTGATAATTCCCTCTTCGATACCCTAAAGGTAGCCGGAAAGGTATCTTACGATCAGCGGCATACAGGAGCGTATGTGGGAATCCGAAAGTCCTCCCAGCATGTTCTTTAGAATCGAGGGATTCCCGCTCAGGAACAGCTCGGGATACTGATAACTTGCGGCAAGAAGAGACAGCTCCAGATTCTTGCCCTGATGGTAGGAGTCAAAAGCCTTGCCGATGTTGCCCCCTTGTTGAACGATCTGGCGCAGAGCGTCGATTTGCTTCTTGATGCCGGCGGCGCTTTTTCCGAACATCTCTTTCAGCATGACGCCGTCCTCCTCACGCGGCGGCTGATAGGCCCCGGTGTCCTCCAGAAGAAGGCCCCACACCCGGCGCGTCCGCTTGTTGGAAGCCTGGATTTCGACCGCCTCCTTGTTCCATTCCTCAATGGTCAACGTTTTCTTCTCCCAGGCCGCCGGTTTCTTTTCCCGTTTAAGGATGTTCATCAGGCTCTTTTGTTTCTCTTCCGGCTTCTCCGGCATGTCCTTTTCCAGGGTTATGTCGTCCCAAACCTTCCGCCAGGTATTCCAAAGCAGTTCGCGCCCCTTCTTGTCCTCGAAGCTTTCACGCATGTATTCCATCTGTTTATCAGCGGGCAAGGCGCAGGTTCTGGTGATGATGCCCCGGCAATTCTGGACCATTTCCTTGACGAAATACTCCCTTAATATTTCCTCGAATCTCAAACTGAAGGCCCTGGACAGGATAAAAGGCAGGCTTTCGGCCTTCATCGGCGACTTGGGGAGGCCATTCTGCAAAATATTGAGGCGCGCGCTGATGACCTCCCACAAGGCGTCGGCAAAAATCTTGTCGATATCGGCATTTCTGACCGGCTCCACCGTTGCCGTTTCGATGATCTCTTCCGGGGAAGGTCCGGGATCGGGATCAGGCTCGCGGCGGGTTGAAACGGCGGCGGCGGTTTCCTCGGCCAACTTGGCCTCGTGCTGTTTAAGCTTGCGTTTGCGCTCCTCTTTGATGTCGCGCAGAAGCGTGATGATATTATTTTTTTTATCCTCAAATTCAGCCCCGCCGGCAACGGCGGCAATGCCGTCCGGCAGCAACTCGTCAAGGGCTTTTTCGTAGGATATCCTGATCGGTTCATCGTCCTTGCGGGTGAACAGCTTTTGAATGATGAGGTGCGTACATTTCCTGAGAGCGCCCACCGATCTGGCGCTTTCGAGCATAATGATTATGCCGTCGTCCCGGCCCTCGAAAATGGTTTCCCAGTCGAGCAGTTTTATGTCCGATAAGGGGAAATCGGCGCTCGTGGCCATGTTAACTTCTCACATAATTGAACGCCGGATAACCTGCGCCCCGGAAACTAACAAATTATCGTCGAAAAAACAGCTTTTTTTATGCGCTCATTGCCGGGACGCTTCCAGGGCGCGGGCCAGAACGCAGAATTGTTCAATATCCAGTTCCTCGGCTCGGGCGGCAGGGTTGATCCCCAGACTTTCCATGTCCAGATTTAGCGCCTTGATGCTTGAGCGCAGCATCTTGCGCCTTTGTCCGAAAGCGGCTTTGGTTACCGTTTCCATGGCGTCCCAGCCGGCGGGCGCCAAAGGCCGGGGGCGTGGGGTCAGGGTCACTACGCTGCTTGCCACCTTAGGCGGCGGGGTGAATGCTTCCCTGGAAACATTGAATTCGTGACGCACCTCGCACAGCCATTGAGTCATCACCGACAGCCTGCCGTAGTCCTTGGTTCTTGGATGGGCGGCAAGGCGGTCGGCAACCTCACGCTGGAACATGCACGTCAATTTCTCAAAATCGGCGATCTGTTTGAGCCACCTTATAAGCAAGGGAGTGGCTATGTTATAAGGTAGGTTGGCGACGATCCGCCGGGGGGCGCTCACCAGCGCCGGGATATCCATTCCCAGGGCATCGCCCTTCACCACGCGAAGGCGCTTCGGATAAACCGGGACAAGCTCTTCAAGCGCCGCGACGCAACGTTCATCCAGTTCGATGGCGGTAACGACGGCGGCGCCGGCCTCAAGCAACGCCCGCGTCAGTCCGCCCGGCCCCGGCCCGATCTCGATGACATTGGATTGTGACAAGTCGCCGGAGGCGCGGGCGATGCGGGAGCACAAATTCAGATCGAGAAGGAAATGCTGACCCAGCGAGCGTCTGGCGCCGAGGTTGTGGCGCCTGATCACTTCACGCAACGGCGGCAAGGTTTCAGTCATTAACAGCCCGATGATGAGCCATGTCGGCGGCCAGCTTGAGGGCGGCAATCAGGCTCGTCTCGTCGGCTTTGCCGAAACCGGCAATATTCAACGCCGTGCCGTGGTCGGGCGAAGTACGGACAAACGGCAGGCCGAGGGTGACATTTACGGCATGATCAAAGGCAATGGTCTTGATCGGAATCAGAGCCTGATCATGATACATGCAGATAACGGCGTCATAAGTCTTGCGGGCGCGGGCGTCAAACAAGGTGTCGGGCGGTTCCGGTCCGAATGCCTTGACGCCGAGGCGCTGAAGTTCGACGACGGCCGGCCCGATGATCTTTATTTCCTCGTCGCCCATGGCGCCGCCTTCGCCGGCGTGGGGATTAAGCCCGGCCACCGCCAGCCTCGGTTCGGCAATGGAAAAGTCGCGCCGCAACGCCGCCTCGACAATTACCGCCATGGTTACTATGGCCTCGGCGGTAAGGGACCTGACGGCTTCGTTCAGGCTGACATGAATGGTTACCGGCGCCACGCGCAGCTCCGGGCAAAGCAGCATCATCACCGGCGGCGTACTGATCCCGGCGAGATCGGCCAAAAATTCGGTATGACCGGGAAAGTTAAAGCCGGCCTCGTACATGCACTGTTTATGTATAGGGTTAGTGACCACCGCCGAGGCGGCGCCGGAACGGACGAAAGCAACGGCAATCTCGATGGACGAGCGGACGGCGGCGGCATTATCGGGATTCAGTTCGCCGGGACGCGCCTTGACCGCCATTGACAGAGGCCATACGGGAAGTTTTGAAAGAAAGACGGCTGTTGCCTCCTCCGGGGCGCCGATGGCGGCGACAGTCACCTCAAGTCCAAGTTTTCCGGCTAATTCCTCAAGTCGTTTCACATCATCGACAACGAAAAACGGAGGAACCCCTTCCCTGCGCCGCAACCAGGCCTTGAGGGTGATCTCGCCGCCGACGCCTGCCGGCTCTCCCATGGTCAGCGCCAGCGGTTTGCCGCCCCCGCCCCCATAAGAAGGTGTCATATTCTGGTGTCCACAAAAGCCGAACTGCGCAGATCGCGCAAATAACGGCGTGCGGCAATATCCAAACGCTGGGCAAAAAGCGACTGCCTGATCATTTCACGATCCGCATCGGCGGAGGTTTCCGCGCTTCCTTCACGTTCACAAACCATGACGACGATAATTCCCTGGTCGTTACGCATGGGCGGACCGGCTTTGTTGAGGGGCAGGTTTAAAACCGTCTGCCTCAGTGGTTCAGGAAGCTTGTTTACGCTGACTTTTCCCAGGTTGCCGGACATCGGCGATCTTAATTCCTTACCCAGGGAATCCATTTCGGCGCAGGAGGCGGCCATTTCGCTCATGGTCGCGGCCAACTGCATCTGGCTTGTTTCCTCCTCACGAGTCGCGTTCTTGGGCAAAGGTATAAAAAGCTGCCGAAGAGATACAACCACGTCTTCAGCCGTTTCGCTCGCTCCGGCCCGGCGGTCGATAAGTTTGAAAATATAGTAGCCTTCTATCGTGCGGATAGGCGGAGTGACGCCTCCCGGATTAAGTTTGGCAAGGGCATTGTCAAGAGCGCTTCCCAATTGTCCCTGCTTGATCCATCCGATAGCGCCCCCCGCCGCCGCTGAAGCGCTTTGCGAGAAGCTCCGCGCCAAGGCCTCAAAACTGTTCCCCGCAGCAATCTGCTGAGCCAGCCGGTTGGAAAGGAGTTGCATTTCCTTCTCATTTTCAGGGGTCTCAACGGGGAGCAGTATCTCGGCCACCAGCAATTCAGGTTTTCCCGCATTCGCCTTGAATTCGGCCAGTTTTTCGTTAATCTCCTCATCACTGACGCGAATGGTGGAGTTAAAAGAAAAGCCGACGATTCTGGCCCAGGAGATTTCGGCTTCGATCTGAGAGACCAACGCCCCTTTGCCGAGGCCTATTTGCCTGAGAAAATTATTGAGTCCCCCTTTCGGCAAATTGTTCCTTTTTTCCATTGAGTCCAGGGCATCGTCGATTTCTTCCTGACTGACGGTAACGCTCAGGCGTTTAGCTTCCTGAAGCTTCAATTTCTCGTCGATCAGGCCGCGCAGCACTTGCGGTGCGAGACGCCTGCGGACTTCCGGATCATTAATTGATTGTGACGAAGCCATCACCAGGGAAAGCCGCTCATCAAGGTCAAAAACGGAAATGACATCGTCGTTAACCACGGCGGCGATATGCAATGACTCCTGCGCTTGCGCCCTGACGTTGACAAGCAGGATGGCTAAAAAAAGGATTTTAAGCGAAATTATTCTCATGTCGCTACTGCGCTACTGGCTCTTGGTGATGCCGCTTGTTACTTCTCCCAGGGTCTTGAACATGGCCCTGAACATGATGGCGTTGTTGGGCCTCAGATCGCGATCACGGAAAAATGAACGGGAGAGATCACTCGCCAACAAGAAACACTCATCCTCATAGGTCAGGTTGAGGCCGACCGAACGCAGGCCTTCGCCGGTCTGATCACGCACCATATTGGCGCTCCCCTTCCAAAGGCGGTTGAATTTGGAATTCACGCCGAACGAAACTTCTTCACGGCCGGAAAACTGGCCGTCTCTTTGATGATCAAAGAAGACATAGTCAGTATTTATATTAAAGGCCGGAACGCCCGCCGTTACAGATAATTCGTTACGTCGCACCTTGAGATTATCCTTGTCAAAGCGGGTGCGATAAAGAAGGTTCATATAACTTGCCGGTGAGATTTGAACCTTGGCTACAAAGTCCGACAAGTGGGCATCCATTCCCGAATCCAGCGGCATGCTGTCGTCGTTCTTTACCCGGTAGCTTTGCCCGACAAGCAATGACGTGCTGCCCCCGCCTTTCCCGTAAACGCCCCATTTGAGGCCGTAGTTGATGCGCGGCCCGCTCTCGACCCTGTCAATGCCGGAATAACGGCTGGAGCTGAACAGGTTGGTGTCGTCAAATTCAAAATTCAGACTGTCCTCATTGGGGATTCTTGTCGAATTGCCGCCGTAGGGACTGGCGATTGCCGACATGACAGGTTCAATGATCTGGTAAGATGAAGCCCCGTCTCTCTTAATAAAGGGATAGCTCCAGTCGAGTCTTACTTCAGGCAGGACGCGCCCGGAGGCCCCGCTGTATTCTCTTTTGGTATCCTCACGCAACAGTTGGTTTGCATGATAGGCATCCCCCCGCAACGACGCCGACAGCTTGTAGCTGTCGCCGAGAGGCCCCAAATAAGGCGCCTGCCAACCGGCGCCGACCGAAAGCCGGCGCGAATCGGCGCCCGCAGTGCGTGATAACGCCAATAAACTGACATCAAGATTGGTTCGACCGCCCAGACGCCCCGGCTCGCCGGCATGGCTGTAGTTAAGCATGGGCAAAACGTACGGTTTTACCCCACGGGTGTCCCCGTCCTTAAGGCCCTGAAAAGTATAGGCGTTAAAAGATGCGTAGTTACGCTTGCGGAATCCCTCGGTAAACAGGTTGGTGGTGAGAGAGTTAGTGGAACCCGGCAGCGTATTGTCGGAAATGAATCCGTAACGGTGAAGATACCTGTCGCCGACCATGCGGTTGGCGTCAAAGCCCCAGCGCAGGGAATCATCAATATTAAAGCGCCCCTTGCCGGCGATATGGCCGATCATATCATGATTGGAATCATAGGTTACGCTGGCCTTCCCCTTTAATTCCCCCTTGTTCATCAGGTTACGATACTCTCCTATCATCGTCGGACCTTCGTTGGCCGCTATCATCGGCGTGAGCGTCAAATCCTTATGTTCGTCAAGGGCAAAGAAATAAGGCGTACGCACGACGAACCCAAGGTCGGAAGACCCCCCAATGCCCGGCGTAAGAAAACCGCTACGCCGTTTGACGGTCGGGTCGGGGTGAGAAAGATACGGGGTGTAGGCCACAGGCACCCCGGCGATTTCAAGCACGGCGTCTGAATATTCCACTGATTGCCGGGCCTGGTTATGAACGATCTTGACCGCCTTGACCTGCCACAGCGGCGCCTTGTTCGGGTCATCCTCGCAGGGCTTGCAGGGAGAATATACCGCCTTGCTCATCTCCAGAATATTGGCGTTTGATCGCCGTCCGCCGTTGGCCGCTATGCGTGAATGATCCTTGAGAAGGATGCTCAGGCTCTCAATAATTCCGTCCTTCATGTCGCCGGATAGTTCCATGTATTGGGCGAACATCGTGTCGCCGGATGGTTCCAGCAAGGTGATATTGCCCGACGCCGTCATGATATCGGCCTTTCGGTTGTAGGTTACGGTATCGGCAATCAGCGTCCGCCCGTCCTTGGAAATTTCAACATTTCCTCTTGCGGTGACGATGCCGAGATTTTGATCATTGCTGACCTCGTCGGCGGTCAATTCGATGGGAACATCCTCAGGTTTCGAATCGGGAGCCGACGGAGCATCCGCCGCCGACGCGAAACGAGGCCCCGGCGACGCCACGGTCAACAAACAAAATATCCCAAGGATAATGAAGCGGAATTTCACCATGCCGTCCCTCATCCATCCTCAAGATGCAGCACCATGGTCAGCCCCAGCAGAGTGCTTACTCCGGAAGGAGTCCAGGCGGCGAGAACCACGGGAATGCTGTTGGAAAGACCGAGAGCGAACATAAGATCGGAAAAAAAATACAAAATAAATCCGGTCATCACGCCGCCCGAAATAACAAATACGGTTCCGCCTCGGCGGGAGTGGCGCAAAGTAAACGTGGCAGCAATAAGAATCATGGCGCACATCAGCAGGGGCATGGACAACAGGGTGTGCAAATGAAGTCGGTGCCTGACCGCCGTAAAACCGGAATTCTCCAAATTCTCGATGAATCCGGGGAGATTCCAGAATGACATGGTCTCGGGAGGCGCAAAATTATCCTGGATAGTGGCCAGAGTAAGGTCTGTTTCCAGCCAAAATTCCTTCTCGAATTTCGGTTTCTTGTCGGGATCATGCACCCAGGCGTCGCGCATGTGCCAGAACCCGTCCTCCAGACGCGCATAGGCGGCGTCGATACGGCCTTTGAATTTGTCTCTATCTCCGTAGAGAAAGACAATGACGTCATGCAGTTCAACATCAACGCCCTGTTGCAGGACGCTTTTTGAATGCACGACGGCTTGCTCATTTTCGGTGGCTTGGCGCAACCATAACCCCGAAGATGAAATGTCAAGAAAGCTCCTCTGGCCCTTCATGTGAATGGTCTCTAATTGCTCAAACCGCGCAAGGGTGGCTGACGCCAGAGGATTAAGCGCCATGATTTTAAGGACGCCGAGGGCGGCCGAGAGGACCAGAACCGGCAAGAGGAACTGCCACGCGGAAACACCCGCCGCCCTGGCCACCACCAACTCCTGGTGCCGCGTCAGCCTCCAGAAAGCCAGCATTCCGCCGAACAGGGCGGCAAAGGGAAAGGTTTTCTGACCCATGTGGGGGAGCTTCATCAGGGCCATCTCAACCACCACGGAGAGAGTAACGTCAGGTTTTGTGGCGGACCGGCGCAACAGTTCAATGATGTCGAACAACAGGATCAACATCAGGAACATCATAAACAGCCCCACAAAACTCACTAGAAAGTGGCGGCCGATATAAACCGACATGGTGGTCGATAGTCGCAATTCAATGTTCCTCGGCTCCCAGGATTCCCAGTCCGCTAGCTGCCCGGCTCGCGGCGCCCATCCGGCTTACGCCGTAATCCCCCTATTCTGCATGGCGAACAAAAGGATTTGAAAATATACCTATGTAAGCCCTAAATGGAAAGGATTGGTTAATTTTTTTGTCAGGCGCCCTGTTCTTTGGACAGGACGCGCCGCCGTGGCGTCCATACCATGAAAAAATAGCCGAATATGATAGGCAGAACGGCGTAAACATACATCAAGGGAACCAATCCTGTTTCCTTGGCGACAAGGTTGTCCAAGCCCAAGGCCCCCGCCTGAAGAATAACCATTATGCCTACGGCAAGCACCACGCGGTTTACTTGGCTGCGCCTTGAAAATCCTCCGGAAATAAGGCACGCCAACCCGGCCAGGGTGAGTCCGAAATTAGACAATGGCGACGCCAGACGCTTGTGGGCTTCTGCGATGTGCTTGCCGTGTTGGACAAAGGGAACGGTTTCATCGTTCGCCACGTTAAACAATTCGCCGATCATTCTTTCTCGTGGTTCACGCTCACGGAATCCCGCCTTGTTGCCGGACAGAATCATATCGAAAATATAGCGGTCAAAATACAGGATAGACAGTTGATGCGTTTGGGTGTCTATCTCCTGACGGTTGCCGTTAAACATAACGACGCGGGCGCCGTCATCCCCCTCGATCATGGCGCCGCGCTCGGCTAAAAGGCTGTAAGGCTTCTCCGGGTTGCGCTGATCGTGCACCAGAACGCCGAGAAGCTGTCCGTCTTTTGTGCGCTCACGCACATAAACGGTGACATCGCTGGAAATAGTGTTGAAAGCGCCTTCCTGAAGCAGAATATGCGAATAGCTGTAACGAATATCCCATTGCAGCTCACGGAACATCCGGTAAGACTGCGGAACCAGAAAAAGATTCAGGGCATAAGCGCAAATGACAATAAAAGAAGCCAGAATAAGGGCGGGCTTGGCCAAGGCGAATTGACTTAGGCCCGCCGCCCGCATGACTACCAGTTCGCGGTCGGAGATGAGCTTGTTGTAAACAAACACGACAACAGTGAATAAAGCGATAGGCAAAATAACGGATAAAAAATTGGGAAGTAAAAGCATGGTCAGATAAGTGAAAGTGCCGGCCGACAGTCCGCGATTGACGATCATTTCGATGAATCGCAGAGACTGAGACAGCCAAATGATGCAGGTCAGGACCGAGGTGACCATGACCATCCCGACGAAAAGCTGCTTCAGAATATATCTTGTAATCTTGTTCATGGTCTCAGGATAATGGTTAATAACACTCATAAATCAAGGACTAACGGGTTGCGATAAAATTATCGAAATGCGGGAATGTTCATGTCGCCCCCGATGGCGTTGATATGCCTGGAATTCGGACCACTCATCGTTTGTCCCCCTTCTTGCCGGAAGACAGGCGCTTTTTGCCGGCGGTCTGGGCCGAATCGGCGATACGCTTCAGTTCCTCCAGTTCGTCAGCTTCCTCAGAAGCCCGGCGTTCAGCCTCTTTCCGCTGGGTATCGAACATGGTGTAGCGTTCGTTGGCGATCTTTTCCGCCTGCTTGGCCGAGACGCGCCCGGCATTACGAAGCATGGGCAGTTCGTTGGATTTAAGAAAGCCGTCCAGGATCGGCTCCCATTCGGACAAATGAATTTCCTGGCGGCGCGTCGAGCGCAATTCGGCGGTATCAAGGAACATGGTGACGATCAGGTTCAGTTCCTTGATCTCGGCCTCGCCTAGATAATTCTTGGCGGTGGTCACGTCGGCCTTGCGCACCCGCCCACCCCTCCAACTGGTCAGCCCCATGTTCGGTGCATTCGCGTCGGCCCGCGCCGCGATCAGTTCGGCGGCGGTGTGGTGGGTGACGGCGTAAAGCATCTTGTTCTGGATGGTGGCGTAGAAGGTCTGGACCGAATCGGCCTTGGCGTCGTAATCGACGGACAGGGTCAGGATATCGCGTACTTTCTGGTAGAGCCGGGCTTCCGAGGCGCGGATGTCCCGTATGCGCTCCAATAGTTCGTCAAAATAATCGAACTTCGGGTCTTTCAGGCGTTCGTCGTTTATGACAAAACCCTTGACCAGATATTCCCGCAAGACCGTGGTCGCCCAGCGCCGGAACTGAACTCCCCGCTCGGAGCGCACCCGATAGCCGACAGATAAGACCATATCCAGGCTGTAGAGCCTGACCGGCTTGTCGGAATGGGCAATGTGCAAAATTTGCACATTGCTTTCCTCAACGAGTTCACCGTCGGCGAACACATTTGCGATATGCTTGGTTATGACGGAACGCTCGCGGTCGAATAACGTGGACATCTGCTCCTGGGTTAACCAAGCCGTTCCGCTGATAGCCCGCAGTTGAATCTCGGTCGCCCCGTCCTCGGTAGTGTAGAGGATCAACTCGCCGCCGCTCATTGTTTTGCCCCATCATGAGGATGCACGCGAAGGCGCAAAGGCGCAAAGTTATTATGGCCATTTACGATCCGCCGGACGCCCTCCGTTTTTTCAATCCGCATGGCGGCTTACCCCTCCTCTTGTCTTCGCGTCTTCGCGCCTTCGCGTGAGACAGGGCTGAACAACTCTTGCTGACCAAGTTTGGGCGGCGCCTTGGGCAGGTTTTCCTTGCCGATCCACGCCAGTTCGAGCTTTTGTTTTTTGGTCATGAATCAATTCGTACCGGATTGACTTGAGATATCCATAGAATAATCTTGTAAACTTTTTCACGGACAGGAAAGGCCGTCGTAAATGACGCCCCCGTTACCAGGGAGACATTCACCCGATTACCCTAAGTTAGTTCCACTACATAAAAAAACCACCCTATGCGGACATTACAAGGACTAACGAGGATTCATGACCAAGCTGCCCATAATCATCGCCCCCGATCCACGCCTGAAAAACAAATGCCTGCCTGTGCGGCGCGTCGATAAAGAAGTGCAAAAGCTTATGGACGACATGCTGGAATCCATGTACGCCGCCAAGGGCATCGGTCTGGCGGCGCCCCAGGTGGGCGTACATAAGCATGTTATTGTCATTGATATCGCCAAGAAAGAAGAAAAACCGGCCCCCTTGTGCATGGCTGATCCCGAGACGGTTTGGGTCTCAGAGGAAAAAGTATGCAACGAAGAGGGCTGCCTGTCCCTGCCCGATCAGTTCGCCGAGGTCACCCGCCCCGCCCGAGTGCGGGTGCGCTATCTGGACCGCAACGACAGCACGCGGGAGATCGAAGCCGACGGCCTGCTCGCCCGTTGCATCCAGCACGAAATGGACCACTTGAAAGGCACGCTGTTCGTTGACCATATATCGGCTCTTAAGCGCAACATCATCCTGCGCAAGCTGACCAAAATAAAAAAGCTGCAAAAAGCGGAAGCCGGGTGATGCGTCTGATCTTCATGGGGAGTCCCGATTTCGCGGTTCCGGCGTTGGCGGCCTTGTCGGATGCCGGACACGATATCGCCTGCGTTTATTCCCAGCCGCCCAGGCCCGCCGGACGCGGCCACAAAGAACGCCCCTCCGCCGTCCACGCCTTCGCCGAGTCCGGGGGATTGCCGGTGCTGACGCCGAAAAGTCTCAAGGGCGAAGCCGAACAAAAAGCCTTCGCCGCCCTGGCCGCCGACGTCGCCGTAGTCGCCGCCTACGGCCTGATTCTGCCCGACGCCATTCTTAACGCACCCCGCTTCGGCTGCCTCAATATCCATGCCTCGCTGTTGCCGCGCTGGCGCGGGGCGGCCCCCATCCAAAGGGCGATCATGGCCGGCGACGCCGAAAGCGGCATCGCCGTCATACGGCTGGTGAAAGAACTGGACGCCGGCCCCATCCTGCTTGCCGAAAGAACCCCGATCACGCCTGAAACCACCGCTCAAGACCTGCACGATACCCTGTCAAAAATGGGAGCGCGGCTGATCGTCAAGGCGTTGGCGGGAATAGCCGACAAAAGCCTGACCGCCGCGCCCCAGCCCTCCGAAGGCGTAACCTACGCCCACAAGCTGGAGCGCGACGAGGGACGGCTGGACTGGACTCTACCGGCGGATGAGCTGGAACGCACGGTAAGGGCGCTCAACCCTTGGCCCGGCGTCTGGTTTGAGCATCAAGGAACGCGGATCAAGGTGCTGGCGGCAAAGACCGGCAAGGGAAGCGGCGAACCCGGCGCCGTAATCGATGACAAGCTGACGGTGGCCTGCGGCAGCGGAACGCTCACCCTCAAGCAACTGCAAAGGGCGGGCAAGGAGCCGACCATGGCCGAAGATTTCCTGCGCGGCTATCCGCTGCCCGCCGGCGCCCGGCTTCACAACTAACCCGATATTGCCAAGAGCGCCCCGGAGGGCTAATGTTTTGCTCTAAAATAAAGTTCATCCGGGGAATATCGGTTTAGCAAGCTCTTTGGAGAATTGACATGTCAACCGTCGAAGCCATTGAAAATGCGGTTCAGGAGCTTCCGCTCGCTGATCTTGCCGAGTTCCGTCGCTGGTTCTTGGAATTCGATGCTACCGCTTGGGACGCACAGATTGAGTCCGATGCGGTCGCCGGAAAATTAGATGCCCTGGCTGAGGAAGCATTGGCTGAGTATCGTAGCGGTGCGTCTCGCGAGCTTTGAAGCACTTTGCTTCAGCCAGATTCTGGCGTTGCTTTGAGTCTCTGCCGCCCGAAATTCGGCACCTTGCTTTACGCAACTACGCTCTGCTCAACGAAAACCCATCTCACCCGTCGTTACATTTCAAGCCGGTCTGTTCCGGGAAGTTTCGAAGCGTTCGTATTGGTCTCTATTACCGTGCGCTTGGGATGCCCGTTGAAGAGGGCGTTCAGTGGTTTTGGATAGGAAGCCATGCAAAGTATGACGCACTCATCGGCTGACACTACGCTCCATTGGGCGCCCGGCTGATCTGACCATGAACCGCAAGCTACGCCGCCGGCAGGCGAAACTAAGTCAGGACAAGGGCAACTTCAATGTCGAGGCGGAAATGACCGCCGCCCTCGGCCACTATCAGGCCGGACGCATGGACGAGGCGGAAGCCGGCTTCAGGCAGGTTCTGAACCATCGCCCCGACAATCCCCATCTGCTTCATCTGCTGGGCGTGCTGGCCCTGGGCAAGGGTCGCCATGCGGAAGCGGTTTCCCTGATGGAGCGATCAGTCTCCCTGAACGCGGACGACGCCGCAGCTCACGTCAATCTCGGAGTCGCCTTGATGAAACAGGGCGGGCGGCGGCAAGACGCCCTGTCCGCCCTGAGCCGGGCCGTCGCCCTCAATCCCGCTTCCGCCGATGCTCATAACAATCTGGGGATCGTCCTGAAGGGGATGGAGCGGTTGACGGAGGCCGTCGCCGCCTATCGGCAGGCCATTGCCCTCAAGCCGGACTACGCCGAGGCTTTCAATAACCTGGGCAATGCCCTCGTCGCCATGGGGAGCATCGAAGAAGCGGTCACGTCATTCGAAAAAGCCGTCGCCCTTTGGCCCGATTACGTCGAAGCCCATTACAACCTCGGCAACACCCTCGCCGAAACGGGCAAGCCCGTGGAAGCCGTTGCCGCTCTTCGCCGGTCCCTGGCCATCGCTCCGGGGTTTGTCGAGGCGCGTTCCAATCTGATCTATGCCCTTGATTTCGACCCCGGCGCCGGCCTCGCCCAGGCCCAGCAGGAACGCCGGCGCTGGGGGGAGCTTTACGCCAGGCCCATGGCCGGGAAAATTCGCCCCCACGGCAACGATCCTGATCCTGAGCGGCGTTTGCGCGTGGGGTATGTTTCGGCTGATTTCAGAAGACACTCCGCCGCTTATATTTTCGCCCCGGCGCTGATCGACTATGACCGTTCGCGCTTCCGGGCGATCTGCTATTCCAACTCGGCGCAAGAGGACGACATGACCGAGCGCTTCCGCGACTCGACTGACGGCTGGCGGTCAATCATCGGCCTGTCCGACGACGAGGCGGCGGAATTGATCCGTAACGACGGCATCGACATCCTGGTCGATCTTTCCGGTCATTCCAGAGATAACCGGCTGCTTTTGTTCGCCCGCAAGCCTGCTCCGCTCCAGGTCACCGCCTGGGGACACGCCCTGGGAACCGGTCTGGAGACCATCGACTATCTGTTCGCCGATCCGATCTATGTGACCGAGGAAGAAGAAAAACTTTATACCGAGGAGATCATCCATCTTCCCTGCGTGATCGCCTACTCGTGCCCCGACGACGCCCCGCCGGTCGCGCCTTCTCCCGCCGCAAGCGGCAAAGGCGTCACCTTCGGCTATTTCAACAGGATGGCAAAAGTGTCCGAACAGGCGCTGGACCTGTGGAGCGCCGTATTGGCCGCGATCCCCGGCGCCTCGATCCTGATCAAGAACGAAGCCATGAGTTCCGGCGATCAGCAACGGCGCATAGTCAAAGAATTCGCCGCACGCGGGGTGGAGAAAGAACGAATCATGATGCTCGGCAAAACTTCATGGTTCGAGCATCTTGCCGCTTACGGCCAGGTCGATATGACTTTTGATCCCCTGACCGCCAGCGGCGGCGCCTCGACCATGGAAAGCCTGTGGATGGGAGCGCCGGTAGCGACCATCAAGGGGCATATGCCCTCCACCCGCGACACGGCGTCCATTTTATCGGCATTGGGGCTGAATGACTGGATCG
>MIAA01000022.1:0-8869 GCA_001830425.1 Rhodospirillales bacterium RIFCSPLOWO2_02_FULL_58_16 | reverse complement strand
GCCGCCCTGGCCCGATTGAGAACATCATTGCGCCGCCGCCTGGCCGCTTCCCCGGTCGGCGATTCGAAAGCCTACGCCGGGGCGGTTGACGCCGCCTACCGGCGCATCTGGCGACGTTGGTGCGGCGGAATTACGGGGACATAATTCCTCCTCCCCTTGACGGTCGGCGGCGAGTTGCCGATATTAACAATCGCAAATACCAGTGGCCGTAAGAAATGACTCTGAAAAACCCTCCCCCTTGCTTCAAGGGGGAGTTAGAGGGGGTCGTTGCAGCAACCTCCCCTGCCCCTCCTTGGTAAGGAGGGAAAAGCAAGAGGAAAACGCCATGTCTCGCCCACCCGTCTTCAACAGCCCGTTCATGCTGGGCTTTGACCACTTCGAAAATGTCCTTGAACGTCTGTCCAAGGCATCGCCGGACGGCTATCCGCCTTACAATATCGAGCAAACGGGAGAAAACAGTCTGCGGATCACGGTGGCGGTGGCCGGATTCTCATCGGATGATCTGGGCGCCTCGCTGGAGAACAATCAGCTTGTCATCCGAGGCCGCGCCAAGGAGAACGATCCGCATCGGGTGTTCCTGCACCGGGGCCTCGCCGAACGCCGGTTTCAGCGCACTTTTCTGTTGGCCGACGGCATCGAGATCAAAGGCGCGTTCCTGGAAGACGGACTTCTGAACATTGATCTCTATCAACAAAACCCGGAGCCTGAAGTGCGCATCATCAAGATCGAGAAGGGAAGAACAAAGGCCAAGAACCGGAAGCCTGTAGACGTAAAAACAAAATAACCGCTAAACGGCGTGAGATTCCTGATGCTCGGTCAGAAGGGCGTAAAGGGCTTCCGCGCTGTCGGTTCCGCGCAGCTTTGCGCACATCGACTTGTCGCGCAGCAATCTGGACGCCCTGGCCAGCGCCTTGAGATGATCGGCTCCTGCCGATTCAGGCGCCAACAACAGGAAAATCAGGTCTACCGGCTGTTCATCAACGGAATGAAAATCGACGGGCCGTTCCAGCCGGGCAAACAGACCGTGAAGACGTTCCAGGCCGGGCAGCTTGCCGTGAGGAATGGCGATGCCGTTGCCGACGCCGGTAGAGCCTAGTTTCTCACGCTCCATAAGAACGTCGAAGATGGCGCGTTCGTGCAATCCGGTAATGGCGGCGGCGCGCTTGGCAAGGTCCTGCAAGGCTTGTTTCTTGCTGGTGGCGCGCAAGTTGGAGATAACGCTTTCCGTGCTGACGAAATCAGTAATCTCCATGGTCGCTTCCTGTCCCGGCTCCTACAAAGTGTTGCTGGGATCGATCCAACCGACATTGCCGTCGTTACGGCGATAAACCACGTTAAGTCCGCCGTGGGCCTTGTTGCGGAACATCATTACCGGCGAATCGATCAGGTCCATGCGCATGACCGCCTCGCCGACGGTAATGGTGGAGATTTCATGGGACATCTCGGCGACGATGACGGGCTGGGCTTCTTCGCCGACCTCCTCGTTCTCATCTTCCTTGGCGATGATGGCATATTGAGCCAGCGTCCTCTCATCGTTGTCCCGGCCCTTGTGGCCGCACAGACGACGCTTGTAACGCCTCAACTGTTTTGAAATGCGCGCCAGGGCGCCGTCGAAAGCGGCATATGCGTCATCGGTCGAGGCGCTGCCCTGCACCAGAATGTCGCGTCCCGCGTGAACCGAGATATCGACGCGAAACAGATGAGACTGGCGGGAAAAAACCACGCTTGCGTCGAGCGCTTTGTCGAAATATTTCCTGACGTTTGCATTCAAATTATCTTCGGCGTGACTGCGCAATGAGTCGCCGATGTCTACGTTCTTGCCTTTGACGGATATTTCCATGAAAAAAAGCCATCCTCCTGTATGAGGCTCCAATACTGTTGATCGTGAAGTTTTTGTCGATCAGTTCAGGCAACAATACAACACCTGCAGCCAAGAATCCATATCCATGGCCGACGAAGGTCGGGAAGTTAGTTGTCATAAGCCCCGGTGTCAACATTCACGCGACATACGCCGGAATTCAGAAGCAAGACGCCTTCTCGTGACGGCGCTGCACTGAAGACGCTATGCCCATCGCCTCCCTGTATTTTGCCACGGTGCGGCGGGCAATATCGATGCCCTCGTTCTTCAGGACGGCTACTAATTTGTCATCAGACAAAATTTTAGAGGGCGGCTCTTCGTCTATCAGAATCCTGATGCGGTGACGAACCGATTCCGCAGAATGAGATTCGCCGCCGGACGAAGAGGCAATCGCCGGCGTGAAAAAATACTTCAGTTCGTAGATGCCTCGCGGGGTGGCTATATACTTGTTGGAAGTAACGCGGCTGACGGTGCTTTCGTGCATTTCGATCTCTTCGGCGATGTCGCGCAGCACCAACGGCCTCAAGCTGCCTACGCCGTGAACGAAAAAACCGTCTTGTCGGCGCACGATCTCGGTTGCCGTCTTAAGGATGGTGGAGGCCCGCTGGTGAAGGGACTTCACCAGCCAGTTGGCGGATTGCGCGCATTCGGTAATGTACTGCTTGTCCTCCTTGCTGCGGACGGCGCCCTTGATATGGGCGTGATAACTATTATTGACCAGGACTCGCGGCAGGGTGTCGGCGTTCAGTTCAATCAACCACCCTCCCTGCGATTTTGCCCTCATAATGACGTCGGGAATGATCGGTTGCATGATCACGCTGTCAAACCTCAGCGCCGGCTTGGGGTCCAGCGCCCTGATCTCGGCCAGCATGTCGGCGATATCCTCGGCATTGACGCCGCAAACCTTGATCAGGGCCGCCATGTCCCGCTTGGCCAGCAGGTCCAGATTGTCGAGCAGCGCCGCCATCGCCGGGTCCAGCCGGTTCTTGTCCTGCAACTGAAGAGCCAGACACTCGCTGAGACTGCGGGCAAAAATTCCGGGCGGGTCGAACTGCTGAAGCTTGGCCAGAACCTTCTCTACCCGCTCAAGGGGGCAGTTCAAAGCTTCCGTCACCGGCGACAGGTCGGCGCCGATGTATCCGGCGTCATCCAGCGAGTCGATCAAATGCAGGCCGATCATCCGATCCGCCTGATCGTTCACCCCCATCGTCAATTGACCGGTCAGATGATCGCGCAACGACATCTTGCCGGCCAGCGTCTCCTCCAGATTTGCCGAATCTTCGTCAAGGCCTCCGCCGCCGCCGCGCCGGCCCCACTCGGCGAAGGAGGAATTGCCTAAACCGGCGCCTTGACTGAAATCTCCTTCAGCGTCGGAGGGGCAATCGTTATCCCGGTGAGTGTTGTAGTCCATGTCCAGAGCGGCGTCGTCCGGCATCTGCGAGACGTCCGAAGCGCTCAGGTCCATGGTCCGCAGAGGAGCGTCCTCCGCCTCCCCGACATCTTCCCGGAAGGCGTCGTCGGTCCCGCCGTCAATGCCGTAGTCGTCGTCGCCGCGCTCAAGAAGCGGGTTCTGCTCCAGCTCCTGCTCCACATACTCGGCAAGCTCAATGTTGGAGAACTGCAACAGCTTGATGGCCTGCTGCAACTGCGGCGTCATCACCAGCGATTGGGACTGACGCAGTTCAAGGCGGGGGGTCAGCGCCATTTTAGACCCTAAAGGCTAAACCGTTCGCCCAGATACACGCGCCTGACATCCTCATTACCGATAATGTCGGCAGGGAGGCCTTCCATCAGCATCATGCCGTCATGAATAATGTAGGCGCGATCAACGACGTCCATGGTTTCCCTGACGTTATGATCAGTGATCAGAACGCCGATACCCCGGTGCTTGAGATGGGCGACCAGATCACGGATGTCGCCGACGGCGATAGGATCGATACCGGCGAAGGGTTCATCAAGCAGAATGAAATGAGGATTTGAGGCCAGGGTGCGGGCAATCTCAACGCGCCGGCGTTCGCCGCCGGATAAAGCCAGCGCCGGAGTGCGCCGCAAGTGACTGATCGAGAATTCGCCGAGCAGGGACTCTAGGATCGCCTCGCGGCGATCCCTTGAGCTTTCCACCACTTCGAGAACGGCGCGGATATTGCTCTCCACGGTCAGGCCGCGAAAAATGGAGGCTTCCTGGGGAAGATAGCCGATGCCCAATCTGGCGCGCCTGTACATAGGCAGGTCGGTAATATCGTTGCCGTCAAGGAAAACCGACCCGTAATCAGGAGGGATAAGTCCGGTGATCAGATAGAAGCAGGTCGTCTTGCCGGCGCCGTTGGGACCAAGAAGACCGACTACTTCGCCCCGGCCTATCGAAATCGAGACGCCGCGCACCACAGGGCGCTTCTTGAAACGCTTGCCCAGATTAGAAGCGACAAGCCCCGGAGTGCTGTCGGACACCAGCCTCGGCGCGCCGTCCGTTTGATCAAATCCCATCGAATCCGCCAAGTGCGCCCCGTCGCCGAAACGCCTTTCAGAACTTACCCGGCGTCCGCTGCTGTCATTCTTGCCGGGAGAAAGCGGCTTCTGGTTATCCATGGAACAGTTTACTTTTTCTTTCCGCTGTTAGGTTTCAGAAAACCACGCACGCGCTCGCCGCCCTGAACCGCCGAAGGGCAACTGAACAACTTGCTGATTCCGGTGTTCAGGTTCACCTCGGCGGAACATCCGTTAAGTTCATTCTGCTCGCGGATAATCTTAACCGATCCGGTCAGAGTAGCGATACCACTTTCCACATTGTAGACGGCGCGGTCGGAAGCGGCCTGATCCTTGTCGGTGTCGATCCGGACATTATCGAAGGCCTCGACGCGATAGACCGAGCTTTTGCCTTTTTCGTTGTTGCGGAAATAAGCGGCCATCACGTCGGCCCGCAACCGCTTGCCCTCGTGCGTGGCGACGGCGTTGCCGCGAGCCACCGCCATTTGTTTCTTTTCCCAATATTCGATCTGGTTATCGGCGGTGATTTCATCATTTGCGGTGACATAGCGCACCTTGCCGCCGCTGAGAACCAGGACAGCGTTCTCGATATCGTAGATTCCCTTGTTGCCGTAGGCTTTCTCGCCGGGCGTGATAATTTTCACGTTGCCCTCCGCGTCAAGTCTGGTAATCACCGTGGCCCCGGTTTCGCTCCTGCGGTAATAGGCGCGCAGCAAGTCGGCCCGCACTTCCACCTCGCCGCGCACGGCGCGGGCATTGCCCCTGGCCAAAAAGATAAGTTCTTCCTGCTGCCACTCGATTCCGTTCTCGGCAAAAATCTCGATCGGAACATCCGACCCGCCGCTGCTGAAATTGAGACTTTGGGCGGACGCCGGACGCCCCCCCGGCGCCATGATCGGCGACAGAACAACGGCAACGAATATTCCGGCGATAACGGCGCGTTTCATAAATTCAACCTTTCCCGGCGGGCGGCTTGCCTATACCGGGATAAATGACAAGCCTGGACTTGCCGGTAAAATAGATGGTCTTGCCCCCCCTGGCGAGGCGGAAGCCCTCCCCCTGCAAATCGCCGAACGGCCCCTGGCCTTCCACCGGCGACTTGCCGTAGGCAATTCCTTCATTGAGGTCGATTTGGGCTTCATCGGTGCGGAATTCATATCCTGAATCGTGGAACAGATTAACCGCTCCGACTAATATCAGGGTCTTCTCCCCGCGTCCATAAACACCGGTCTCGGCGGTCAGGACCAGCCATGAGCCGTCTTCCAGCGTGATGTCGGCCTTGGGCATCTCCAACTCCACCGAGGCGCTTTCCTTCAACAGGTTCTTGGCCAGATCGGCGGTAATGGAATAGGGCTGGGAACTTTTGTCGGTGCCTAAATAGCGGGGATTCAACATGGCCGGGTCATCGCCGTCTTCCAGCTTTATATCGGTGAACCCCAGGCGGAACCGGCTGTGCTGGGCCTTCAGATAGGGCCACGCCACGACCAGCACAATCAGCAAAAAGGCCACCGCCGGCAGAATGAACTTCATGGCGCTGACAAAGCGGCTGTACCCGTGGCTATAGCGGCGGCGCAGCTTGCCGTTCACGGCCGATTTAATACGATCTGTTTCAGCTTCGGCGCCGGGGTCCACGATGCCGGGCCTCACGCCACCCCGGCGCGAAGGCAGTCATGGATGTGGATGATGCCTACGGGCCGTCCGTCCTCGACGACGAACAGGTTGGTGATCTTGCCGGTGTTCATGATCCGCACCGCCTCGCTGGCCAAGGCGTCGGGGCGGATGTTTTTGCCGCCGCACGTCATCACCTCTGAAGCCTTGCGCTCAAGAAGATCGGGACTCATGTGGCGGCGCAGATCGCCGTCGGTGACCACCCCTTCAAGCAGGCCTTTCCCGTTGATGACGCCGACGCAGCCGAATTTCTTGTTGGTCATCACCAGCAGGACATCCGCCATGACCATCGCGCCGTCCACCAACGGCATTTCATCGCCGGCGTGCATGATGTCGGCCACCTTGAGCAGCACATTGCCCAGTTTGCCGCCGGGATGAAAAACATGAAAGTCATCCGGCGAGAACCCCCTGCGCTCCAGCAGAGCGACGGCGATGGCGTCGCCGAGGGCCAGCATCACCGTGGTCGAGGTGGTCGGCGCCAGTCCCAGCGGACAGGCCTCGGTGACGGCGGGCAACGCCAGCACCACGTCCGCCGCCCTGGCAAGGGTGCTGGCGGCGTTGCCGGTGACGGCGATCAGTGAAATCTCGAAGCGTCTTGTATAGGCCACCAGATCGGCAAGTTCAGAGGTCTCGCCCGAATTGGACAGGGCGATAACCGCATCGCCCTTGCGGATCATCCCCAGATCGCCGTGGCTGGCCTCCGCCGGGTGAACAAAAATGGCCGGCGTGCCTGTGGAAGCCAGGGTGGCGGCGATTTTGCGGGCGATATGTCCGCTCTTGCCCATGCCGGCGATAACCAGATGCCCGCTCATTCCCTCAATCAGGTCAAGAGCCTCGGCAAAGCGGCCGTCGAGGCCCGCCGCCATGGCCTCGATCCCTTTCGCCTCCAGCCTCAGCACCCGTCGGGCGGATGCCAGATCGTCGTCTTGCGCGTCCGGGCGCGGCATTGATTTCGTTGCGTTCATTGTTGAAAATACATCGATATATGGGCTTGCGGATACACAATCGGCGAGTATGCGCCCACGGCGCCGAAGCGTCAACAAAACCGACTTTGCATTTTTCCGTCCCGCTGCGCGCCGCGTTGTCTGAAAAGCATGAAGTCGGCATCTTATGCGGGAATTAAGATTGGCTATCGCGACGCAATTCATGTATTCTGGCCTGATGAATGATAATTCCGGAAATGATTCGCTCGACGGAGCCGTATCGAAGATCGCCGATGACGGCCTTGCCAAGTATCTAGGGGACGCCGATCTGTCGCGGGCGATGGCTGACTATCTGTACCATGAGCTTGCCATTCCCAGGGGGATAGGCAAACTCCTCGTCAGGGGTATGGCGCAACTGACGGAATGGGCCGCCAAAAAAGGCGGCGTCTTCGCGAGCGATGTCGTCAAGAACCGCCTTCGCCATCTGCCGTACTACAAAAAGCTGGAGAAGAACCTCGATAAGTTCGCGGCGCACCTGAAGGGCGAAATCAAAACCATCGCCGATAAAAGCCACCCGCCCCATGACGCGGCCTTCGTCAGGTCGTTGACCGAATCCCTGAAAGATTCTCTCGAAGCCCTGGCAAGTAAGAAAGACCTACGAAATGCCGTCGGCACGTTGATCAAGCGGCTGGCGCCTCAGCCGAAGCTGTTCCTGAGCCTGTCCGAAGACGAGAATAGCGGCCTGAACCGCTTCTTCTACGGCGCCAGAAAAGTCCCTCTTATCGGACGCAAAGACGAGATGATGCGTCTGGAGGGGTTTCTCGACCATGATGCCCCGTTTCGTTGGTGGCTGGTTTGTGGTTCGGCCGGATTCGGCAAGAGCCGACTGGCGCTTGATTTTTGTCTGAAACGGGGCGGTTCATGGCGGGTAGGGTTCCTGCCCTACGAACATTCCATCCGCGATATCGATAACTGGATCCCGGATGAGCCGACCCTGATGGTCGCGGACTATGCCTCGGGCCATGAGCGTTCCCAGGAACTGGGACAATCCATCCGAAATCTCAGCAACAGGGCCGACCAATTCCCCTTCCCGGTCCGCCTGCTGCTTCTGGAGCGCGACGCCGGCGACTGGTGGCTAGACAAGCTGCGTGGGAGCGGCCATAGCGAGCGCGGACAAACCGATAAAGACCGCCACGACACCCACATGACCCTAAGCGGCCTTTCCGATGATGGAACGCGCCGCGTCATGCAAACTCTCGGACTGACAACGCAACAAGCGGCGAAGTTGCTGCCTGTCCTGCGCGAAATGGACCCCGAAGGCCGCCCCCTGTTCGCCGCCCTGATGGCGGACGCCGTGGTCAACGGCAAGCGACGCACCCAGTTCTGGCTGGCCAAGGAAGACTTGATCAAAGAAGTGCTCGGACGGGAGGAAGAAAGGTTCTGGGTCCCGGCGGGAATAACGGAAAACGACAAAAAACTTCTTGCCCTGGCGACGATGTGCGGCGGCATCAAGCTTACTGACCTGAACGATCTTTCCCAAGGCAAGGACCTCCTCGCCGACTTCGACGCCGGCCGCTACCGGATACTATCGGGCAGAGACGCCACAGAACGTCTGGCGCCGCTGGAACCCGATATCCTGGGGGAACTGTTCACGCTTAACCGGTTGGACCCAACCAGTGTCCTGGACAAACGTCTGGAATCCATGCGCGATCTTGCATGGCGGTTAGACCCTTTCGGCATGGCCGTATTCCTGGACCGAACTGCACAAGACTTTCCCCGCCATGAGGCTTTCCTCCCCCTTGCCACGCTCCCGGCCGACGTAAACGAACCGACCGCCATCTTATGGTCAATGGCCGCCGTCAATCTCATCAACTACCTCGCGGCATCAGACCATGACGCCGCGCGGGGATGGTATGGCGAGATCAAGGCCCTTGCC
>MIAA01000021.1:15814-39633 GCA_001830425.1 Rhodospirillales bacterium RIFCSPLOWO2_02_FULL_58_16 | reverse complement strand
CGAATCATCGCCGCCATATGGGTCGTAATAATGCCTCAATCAGCACTCAACCCGGCTTATTAACGGTCGACGAATTATCGGCATCACCTTTCAATATATTTCCATATGAACTCCCCTGCGAAGTCGGTGAAGTGCAGAAAAACTTCATGGATATCACCGGCAATCTTATCGACCTCGGCACGCAAATCTTTGTCCCGAGGAACGCCCCATATCTGGCGCACGACGATGCTGTCGACAACGTCATCGGCCGGCTTGAAATGCCAAAGATAGGCGGTACTCCCGCGCGTCACTGACGAGAGCCGCGCCCCGGCGCGTCCCGCCCTGTCCAAGATTGCTCTTTCTATTAGCTTGCCGCTCTCGTCGTAATGAAACACGAGGTTGTTCCGAAGATTGCCGACCATTTCTTTGAACCATGTCCGTTGGCAGCCATCGGGCATGAAGGCTTCAAGTTTTGAAAATGAATTTTAGGTTTTATCGTCACACTGCTTGATCAAACACTTTAGCGATTCATCCGTGTGGATTTGTTTAATAATCTTCAGCGCCTCATAAAGGTGGGACATCTGCAAACGGACAAAATACATTCTGGTTCCAATTTCTCGATCCTTGCGATGTCGGGGTTGCTCTTTCTTCCACTCAGCCAACGCCTCATTCGCGATCTGCATGTCATTGCACGCCATCATCAGCTTGATAACAGTTGATGCACTTTTTCCCTGTTGTGCAAGCCGCTGAAAATCAACATATCTCGTTGTTGTTCGAGTCATAGCAGCGGACCTCCCGCGACCTTACTAATGCCGCATTAATTCAATAATGGGACGCATCCTGAATTCAAAATATCCCTACGCAACAACGACGCATCCTGATCATTCCCAAACTCTCCGAATAGCCAGAAACCCCTCCTGACCTCCCCTTGGTAAGGGGAGAAATTGCCACCGCTTGACCGGCAAAGGCGGCGGCGCGAACGCGGATTTCATTCCAGTACAGACGCATAAGGTTACCTTTCCCCTTGCTTTTTCTTTTTGCCGCTACGCCGCGTATGCGACGCGCTGAAGTAATTTAAGCAAGGTCATCCAGATCGCAGCCGAGAACACGGGCAAGGGCCTTCAGGGTTTTAACCGAAGGCTCTTTCTTGCCGGCCTCGATTTCACAAACGTAGGGCTTGCCGATGGACGCGGCGTCAGCCAGAGCCTGCTGGGTGAGACGGCGGTGCTTGCGCCACACGCGGACCGGGTTTTCGCCGTTAACAAGGGCAGCGACCATTTCCGCAGGAACGGATTCCTCATCGCGGGTGGCATGGTAAGCGGCGGCGGCCTCCATGTCATCCATGCGGTCTACCATGGCCTCGTATTCGCCCTGTGCGATAACGGTGACGGGAACGCTTTCGCCGGCGTCGCTGACGATGGTGGAAGCGGTGGCGGTGGAGGCGGCAAAGAGCGCGCCACGCGGCGTATCACGAACAACCCGCAAGCAGCGGAACTTATCACCGGGGATAATGATAGAGGCAGTCACGGTTTTTGTCATCGGTAGGCGCCTCCTCTCGGGCTTATCTCGAACACATCGACATCGCCGGCGTCGGCGTCAAGAGTGAAGGAAGCCCGCCAGTCGCCGATACGAAGCCTGAAACCGCCAGAGACATTGTTCAATGCGGCGACGTTGTTGTGCTTTGCGTTAGGAGCGGCGGCGAATTTGTTGATGGCGTCCATAATAGCTTTGGCCTTTTTCGGCTGCATGTTTTGCAATCTTTTGCGCGGCGCCTTCTTGTATGTGACCGACATTCACTTTTCCCGCCCGACGCCCTAATGTTCGCAAATAGCGAACATTAGGTCAAGAGTAAAATTCGACACTTGTCGATAACACACGATGCGTCAACCGCCGTCCCGTTTCGGCGGCGGGTCATGGGCGGCGTCGTCTGTTTCAACGTATTCCCCATTAACGATCTTCTTTGACAACTCATCAAGCAGGAAAGCGTTGTCCTCGTATCCTTCCTTTTCGGATTTGTCTGGCTTGTCCTGATCATCGTCGAAGGCGAAGCTCACATCAAGGCTATGGCCGGGATCATGCTTGCCGTCGCCGTAGCCGTCCTCCCTGGCTTTCTTGTCCAGGGCGTCGAGGAGGAAAAAATCTTCCTCGTCTATCGGCCCCTTCCCCTCGGAGTGGCGCAGCGGATTGCAAAACCAAGCCAGGGACGCGCCGGGGGCGCCGAAAAGAAACCACGCCGGCAGTTTCATCACCGTCTTCAGCGCCGGGTCCCACAGCCATTGGCCGATGTTTCTTTGAATAACGATATGAGCGTGGACAAGGCTGGTCGGCGACAGCGTGTGCCACAAGTCATAAGCCGAGATGACAATGCCGTTCATCCCCGGAGCCGCGCGGGCCGCTATTTCGGCGGCGCCGGAGACAAAGGCGACGCCAAGCAGCCCCAAGCCGAGATAAAATAAAACACCCATGGAACACAGGAATACTCCTTAACCGGGATCATTGCCAGCAGGACGGCTGTTGAATTATAATTCTCCTTTTGCTTCGGATGCTGAACCCATGACTCAACAGCAACGCGCCGCGCCGCCTCTATCGCCGGTTTTGCTGGCGGGCTTTGTCCTGCGCCCGCTGTCGCCGGTTTTGTTGCAGCCGCTGCTTGACGCCGCCATGGCGGCGATCAAAAGGCGGCATCCCGGCGTTTTTGACCGCCTGTCCGGCCTTGACCGTCCGCTGTTCCTGATCGATCCGACGGACTTGCCGTTTGCCTTCATTCTCGATCCCGATCCGCAAGAACCAAGCCTGCGCGCCTTGAACAAGGACGATGCCGGCGACAGGAAAACAAGCGCCGTCATTCGCGGGCCGCTCATGGTCATGATCGACCTGCTGGAGGGGCGGATCGACGGCGACGCCCTGTTCTTCTCGCGGGAACTGATGATCGAAGGCGATACCGAGGCCGTGGTGGCGCTTCGCAACGCCGTTGACGGCGCCGAAATCGACGTGGTCGGCGACATGTTGTCGCTGATCGGACCTTTCGCCGCGCCGGCGCGCCGCGCCGCCGGTCTGGCCGGCGGTATTTTCGCCCGCGCCGCCGAAGACCTCGAAGCGCTGCGCGCCGCCGTCATCGCCCCGGCCATGCGCGACCGCAAGGCTCAGGCGGACAGGATGAACAAGCTGGAAGAAAAAGTAAGGGAGCTATCCCACCCGCGCCGCCGAACCGGGCTGAAAAAGGCATGAAAAAAACCTTCGAGCTGGTTTGTCCGGCGGGAACGCCGGCGGCGCTCCATGCCGCCGTTGAATCCGGCGCCGACGCCGTTTACCTGGGGTTCCGCGACGAGACCAACGCCCGCAACTTCCCCGGCCTCAATTTCAGCCGCGCCGAATTGGAAGAAGGCGTCGACTACGCCCACCGGCGCGGAGTTAAAATCCTGGTCGCCGTCAATACCTTCCCCCAGGCCGGCAATCCCGGCCCCTGGCGCAGGGCGATTGACGACGCCGCTCTTCTCGGCGCCGACGCGGTGATTATCGCCGACATCGGCCTGGCCGACTATGCGACGCGCAAGCGCCCGGACCTGCGCCGCCATCTTTCGGTGCAGGCGGCGGCCTCCAATCCCGAAGCCATCCGCTTCTACCAGGAGGCTTTCAACGTCAAGCGGGTGGTGCTGCCCCGAGTGCTGACGGTGGCCGAGATCGCCGCCCTCAACAAGAATATTTCGGTGGAGACCGAGGTATTCGTCTTCGGCGGCCTGTGCGTCATGGCCGAGGGCCGTTGCTCCCTGTCTTCCTACATCACCGGGGTTTCTCCCAACAAGGACGGCGTCTGCTCGCCGGCCGGCCATGTGCGCTATGTGGACGAGGGCGACCGTCTGGTTTCCAAGCTGGGAGACTACACCATCAATGCTTTCGCCGAAGGCGAAGCGGCCGGCTACCCGACCCTGTGCAAGGGTCGTTTTGTTGCCGATGGCCGCGCCTCCTACCTGTTCGAGGAACCGACCAGCCTCAGCGCCGCCCGGTTACTGCCCGATTTACTGGCCGCCGGAGTAACGGCGCTGAAGATCGAAGGACGCCAGCGCGGCCGCGCCTACATCGCCAAGGTGGTCGCCGCTTTTCGCCGGGCCGTAGATGCCGTCGCCGATTCACGACCGGTTCCTGATCTGGACCTGGGAGCGGTCACCGAGGGTCAACGCCAGACCGCCGGCGTTTATGACAAGACCTGGCGATGAGCGCAAAGCTGACTCTCGGCCCGCTTTTTTTCAACTGGGCGCCGGAAAAACAGCGCGACTTCTATTTCAGGATCGCCGACGAAGCCTGCATCGACAGCGTTTGCATCGGCGAAGTGGTGTGTTCCAAGCGTACGCCGTTCTTCGAGCCGTATATAGCTGAAGTAATCGAGCGCCTTGAGGCGGCGGGCAAGGAGGTTGTGCATTCGACGCCGGCGCTGATCATGACCGAGCGCGAAATGGCGGCGGTGCGCGACATCGCGGCATGTGACGAGTTCTTTGTCGAGGCCAACGACATCGCCGTTTGCGCCCTGCTCGGCGGACGCCGTCACGCCATCGGCCCTTTCATCAACATCTATAACGAAGACACGCTGGAATATCTGACGAAGGGAGGGGCGCAAAGGATATGCCTGCCGCCGGAACTGCCCGCCGCCTCCCTTGCGGTGCTGGCCAAGGCGGCTGCGGCGGAGCTGGAAGTGATGGTCTTCGGCCGTCTGCCGTTGGCCGTTTCGGCCCGCTGCTATCACGCCCGCGCCCACAATCTGACCAAGGACAATTGCCGGTATGTCTGCGGCGAGGACGCCGACGGAATGGAGATAGACACCCTGGACGGCGCCCCCTTCCTTGCCGTCAACGGCACCCAGACCCTGTCTTATGCCTACTGCAATCTGGCCGGCCGGATGGCGGAGATGAGGGAGATGGGAATCAATCGCTTCCGTCTGTCGCCCCACGACGTGGACATGGCGACGGTCGCGCAAATCTTCCGCAACGTGCTGGACGGCAGGGAATCCTCCGCCGACGCCGGATCCCGACTAAAGGAATTGATGGAGAACGCCCTGTTCTGCGACGGCTATTTCCACAACCGCGAGGGAGCGTCTTCGGGCGCCGATTGAGGAGATTGACGGGGCGTAACCGTAACACTAGTTTCCGTGTCAAGGAGAGGTGGCCGAGAGGCTTAAGGCGCACGCTTGGAAAGCGTGTGTACGTTAACGCGTACCGTGGGTTCGAATCCCACCCTCTCCGCCAGTCGCTTCAAGTAAACGCGCTCTCCCGTCCATGCGCCGGTACGAAAACAGCGCGGTTCTGCGCCGTTTATGCCCAATACCTGTTGACTTCGCCGACGCCACGGAAAGGCCGTTTTGCTCTCTCTGCTCCGTTATTCTCCAAACCTCCTGACTACGCCATTTTGGTACGGAGGTTTAATATTGAACCTTTTCAAAGGCTTACACTCCGTCCGAATCCGTACCGTTTCGAAGTATATTTCGGCAGTCGAGAGGCGCCGGGAACGAACTTTTCGGGGTCAAAATCGACTCCATTTTCGGCCTTTTGCGGATTATACTTATGGCGATCGCGGCAACGAGGATAAAAAATATGTTCCGATGGATGTGGAGGTTCTTCTTCGGTAGACGCCGGACGCCGCGCATGGCCTTGATCCGAAACTTGCTGACGGGGCTGTGAAGCGATCCTCAGGCTTCGTCCGCCGCGAGCAGAACCTCGAGCTGGTCCGGCCACTCGACCGGAAACGGCTCCAGAATGTGGGCGAGTTGCAGTTGCGCCGGCTGGCGTCCGTCGAGGATCATCTCGACGATGCCGGGTGCCAATAGAGTAAGCCGCAGCACCCGGCTGACGTATGAAGCGTTAATTTTCTCGGCGGCGGCAATTTCCTCGACGGTAGCCATATGTCCTGACTCCATCATCTTGCGCCAGCGGAAGGCGCGGGCCAAGGCCTTGACGAGGGTATTGTCTACTCTCTGCTGGCCCGGCATGAAATCCCCGCCGCCGTCGGGGGCCAGAATCAGCTTGCGACCGCCGCGTTTGCGAATCTTGAAGGGAATGGTCACTGTGATGGTGCGTCCGTCCGGACTGACGACGATGTCGGGAATCATGCGGCCCTCCGATTTTGGTCAGGGTCTACGATCTTGCGGAGTTCGGCGACAAGGCCGGAGAGGCCTTCGGCCCGCAGGGTGATCTTCAGGGTCTCCTCGCCCACGTCGATGCGCTTGATCAGAAGTCGAACGATGCGGGCCTGCTCAGCCGGAAAGAGTTCGTTCCATAAGGGATCGATTTGATGCAGGGCTTTGATCACCTCGGATTCAGGAACCGCCTCCTCCTCGCTCACCTTTTGCCAGGTCCGCATGATCATCTCCGGCGTCCGCAGCACGGCGCGCAGCAGGTTCACTCCCACCGCTTCGATCTCGCCTGCGGGCAGACGGCGGATCGGGCAGGCTTCGGGACCGAGCTTGATCACGTCGGTGGTGACGTAGTAGCGGTACTGTTGTCCCTGTTTGCGGGTGTGGGTCGGCGTCATGGCGCGTCCGGTGGGGCCGAACACCAGCCCCTTTAGCAAGGCAGGGGACTGATCGCGGGTGCTTGCCGCGCGCCGGCGTGGATGGGCGGCGAGGATCGAATGCACCTTGTCCCAGATATCTTGTTCTATAATGGCGGTGTGCTCGCCCGGATACGCCGTGCCCTTATGCACGGCCATGCCGATGTAGGTTTGGTTGCCGAGCATGCGGTAAAGATCGTTCTTGTTGATCATCCGCCCGCGCTTGGTGGCGATGCCCAGGGCGGCCAGTTCGCAGACCAGCAAGGTGGCGGAACCTACTTTCAGGAAACGCTCGAAGATGGTGCGGACATGGGCGGCTTCGGCTTCGTTGACCACCAGCTTGCGCTCCGCCACATCGTAGCCGAGCGGCGGGTTGCCGCCCATCCACATGCCCTTCTTGCGCGACGCCGCGAACTTGTCGCGGATGCGCTCGCCGATGACCTCGCGTTCAAACTGGGCGAAGCTGAGCAGAATGTTGAGCGTTAATCGGCCCATGGAGGTGGTGGTGTTGAAAGACTGGGTCACCGAGACAAAGGTGACGTTATGGCGGTCGAACACCTCGACCAGCTTGGAAAAATCCATTAATGACCGGCTCAGTCGGTCGATCTTGTAGACCACGACTACGTCGATGCGCCCGGCTTCGATATCGGCCAGCAGGCGCCTCAACGCCGGACGTTCGAGCGTCCCGCCGGAGAATCCGCCGTCGTCATAATGGTCGGGGACAAGAATCCATCCTTCCTGCTTCTGGCTGGCGACGTAGGCCTCGCAGGATTCGCGCTGGGCGTCGAGAGAGTTGAACTCCATCTCCAGGCCCTCTTCCGAAGACTTCCGGGTATAGACCGCGCAGCGGATTTTGCGGATTATCTTCTTGTTCATTGCCTCACCCTCCCACTCCGCCGGACTCCAAAAAACACAGGCCCGTTCCACCGTGTGCCGGTGATGGCCCGCGCAATGGCCGAGAGAGATTTGTAGGGACGTCCCTGATATTCGAAGCCGTTGTCGAGCACCGTGACGTAGTGCTCGACGCCCTGCCATTCGCGCACCAGCCGGGTTCCGGAGATGGGGCGGTCGTTGGCCGGGCGCTTGCGCTTGACGACATCGCCGCCATCCATATCCTCCGCCAGATATTCAAGACGGCGGACGGTCTCGGGTTTGAGTCCGCCATAAGCCAATTCCTGGATTCGATAGGCCAGGCGGCTTTCCAGGAAGCGGCGATTATAGGGCGGCGGCTCCTTGCCGTAGAGTTCCTGCCATAGTTTCTTCAGGGCGGGCGTCGGCGTCTCTTTAAGGGCCGCCACCCGGGCCAGGACGGTATCGTTCATGTGCGCTCTCCGGTGAGTTTTTTGTCCGTCCCATGCATGCTCCGCTGCACCGGGAAGTCGAGCAAACTCTCTCCGCCATCGGCAGATAAAGCACTGGACTTCCGTGCCCGAAGACGCAGGAACCCGGCGGCCAGGATTCCGGTCGCTTCGTCGATAAGTTCCTGCGTTTTCATATGTTCAGGAGAGAGGGCGTTGGTCATCGTAATTCCCCGAGTCGCATTTCATCTATTCCCTATCTACCGGAAACTTCCTGAAAGTGTTGGGGCTTGGCATCCGACAGGGCTTGGCATCCGACTCGCCAAACAACCTCAAACCAGCTAATCTGATTTCCCTGATAAGTAGTAGGGACGTGCGATCACCATGGCAGAGGGCAAACAGGAAATGCCAAGGTGATCATGCAATTTGGAAATGGAGATTAGGAATGAGTGATGCAGGCAATGCGATGCCTTCCGGGGGGCGTGTCCCGGATGCGGATTTCTGGGAAAACGAACTGGAAATGCCCGTCCGCTATTGGCTGGAACAGGCAGAAGATGGCCGCTTCATGGCGGGCTGGGTTAATGGACTGAAAGGGCCTCAAGTTTCCGTATTGCACGCGCTCCTCGAATTGACGCCCGTTGAGTCAACACGGCAGAAAAAGAATGATTTACGCGATAAGCCGGAATTGCTTAAACGGTTCGTGCCTGTGGGCCGATTCGCAAGATCCAAGTCGCGGGTGGCGGTAATCGAGTTTGCTGAAAGCGTTCTTGCCCTCGAGAGCATGGATTTATGCCGCGATGGTAACGATGAATTCGATGTGATTGCTCTGCTGTTCGCCATCTTCGATAAGAATTGGAAAAGCCTTCCAACGGTTTTCCATCTGGACAAAATCCACAAGAGCGGTTTTGCCAGAATGGTTCTGGAAAAACCACCAAAGCGACTAGATGTTTCCCTTGGCGAATTCCTGACACAGACGTCTCTCGCCTCCCATCTTGCCCGGTTTGACAAGACAAAGAATGATGGTCGGATAAGCCAGATGAAGAGCATCATCCCGCGCGATGGACGTTATCTGGTTTTCATTCGCCGCTCTGAAAGACGCGACATGCTTCTTCAGAGCACCACGGTCATCCACGGTTTTGCGCCGGAATGGATCATCCTCGATTTTCAGGAGGGTGCCGCTAAAGTCAACATATCATCCAAAAGCGTCAGTGTGCCGCTGGAAATAGCCAACCACATCGCTTCGGCCTATTTCGGCAGGGATGTTGAATATGTCAACGACCGCGAGCACAGTTATACGAAACAGCTCCGGCGGCTTTTAAGCCTCCTTGGGAATGACAAGGCTGACGAATTGACTTTGGTCGAAATCGCTGTTGACAATGGCCCGCTTGACGGCTCGCCGAAAATCGTGCTTTCACGCACGGAAGGGTCAATCTCAAGTGGCATCCGTCATTTTGAAAAAGCTGTCGGAGGCATTATCGAGGACGTTGGTCATATCAACCACATCAAGGTTCTCTATCGGAACAAGAGGGTAACCCTCAAATTTGAACAAAACGATGAGAGCGATGATGAATTCGTCGTGCGCTATTCCGATCACACACTGAACGAAAAAGAACGTCGACTTTTCGAGGCATTTATGAGCGACTCCCATGGCATCACCATCCTCTCGACCGAAAAGCGGAACCGCCGTTGACCCCGAAGCCGCCATCCTGGTTCTTCAGGATGGGGTTGTCATCAAGAAGCCGAGGGGTGATGTTGAGCGCACCATGAGCGCGTTGTCCGATCTCGGCATCTTAATTGTCAACCGGCACGAATATGTGCTTTGCGCCAACATCCATGACCGGGACTATCCCCCACATGTCAGGGATTGCCATGGACTCATCCTCCTCCGTGAGGGCGCCGATGAAGCTGGTCATGAATATCGTTGCCAAGACTGCCAACGTTCTGTCTTTCCATATGGTCAGGGCAAACAGCGCTTTTCTGGAATCCGCATAACCGTCGTCCGAAAAGGCGTCATGGCCTTTCTTGTTTCGACCCTATCGTCTGCCGGAATCATCCATCGGTTTCCATGCGAAGGCGTACTGGAGGTGGATGTCGACAAGGGCCGCGTTACGATTTGCTTAGTCGAATATTGTGCCGATGAGCGCATTCTTACCAGAGAATGGGCCGCCATGAACCCCACTCTCTACGTCACTGTGGGTCCGAAGGAACGGGACTGGTTGCTTCAGGAAAATTGGCTCAAGAACATCAGATTGGCGGACATTGTCTCTGGCAGGATGGAATTGGCATCGGCAATAACAGATACGGCAACATTCGGAAGACCGTCCAGCCTTGGCGCGGCTTCCATACCCATCTATACAAAAGGCGCACGCCCGATCCATTACGAGGCCGTGGAACCCGTTCATGCCGACAGAGCGTTCACCGTGGCGGTAGGGCCGTCGACAGTAATGGTTAACGGTGTAACCGTAATCCACAAGCAGGCAAGTGCAAGGCTTGTCCTATTCAAAATATTGTGGGGACGATTTCTGGACAACTTGAAGAACGGGATTGAACCTGATGACTTTCCGCCTATGACCCTGGAGGACATTGCGGAACTTGTTCAGACGGGAGGCAATAAGGAGGTGGAAGACGTCGAAACCATCCGACGCAATCTGAACCGCCTGCAAACCGATATAGAAAAGGCAGTCAAAAAATATACCGGCGCGCCGATTGGGGCTGGCGACATTATCCAGACCATTCCGCGCCATGTAACAGGCGACGACTATGGCTTCCGGATCAACCCAGTATCTGTCATGCCAAGGCTTTTTTCAGCCGTTGCGCCTGACCTGTCTGAAGAAAAATAGACCTGTCCGAAATCTTGTCGGCAGAAACTCAGCGCCCCTAAAGAATCAACATTTCTCGATTATTTCCCCTGAGACCTGTCCGAGCCATCGGTAGACCTGTCCGCAACTTTCTCGTCTGATTCCCCGATGCTTTCCCTCATGCAAACGAGGAAAAGCACATGCAAATCGGCAATCACATTAATGGATTCGACGGTTACGTCTTAGGCAGAGTCCGTTATCACGCAAAACGTCTATCCAGAAGCCTCGGCTTCGATCCCGTAGATGTAGCGGACATTGAGCAAGATTTAGCTCTCGATCTACACCGCCGCCTGCCTCGTTTCGATCCAGCCAAGTCGGCCCTGCCAACCTTTGTTAGCCACATCGTCAAGAATTGCGCCGAGACCCGCCGCGAACAGGTTCTGGCTGAAAAACGGGGCATCCGTATCACTCGCTGTTCCCTTCACGATATTGTTCCGTCCGAGGACGGCGGGGAAACCTTTCCGTTGATTGACACCATTGACACCTCTCATGGCCTTTGGTGGGACGGCGGCATGACATGGGATGCGCACACTGACATGCGCATTGACGTTTCTCGCGTCATTTCCAGGTTGCCTGAACCATTGGCGGAACTGGCCAGACGACTTGCCAACGAAACCGTCCTCGAAATCTCCAGACGAACCGGCCAGTCACGCGGCTCCATTTACGACGCTATCCGAAAGCTGCGCAAAGCTTTCATCGAGGCTGGTCTCGAAATCTATCTTGCAGCGCCATCCGACAGATTCAATGGCGACCCGGTAGATAGACAGAAAGATGAATTCGCACAGGTTGCAGCCCCAGGTTTCCAGCCCAGCTTAGATAACCTAGAAAAAATGATGAGCAGGACACACCCATGAACATAATCGTTGAACGTCCCTACACCCAGGCGGCAATCACCGAAACCACTTTCTGCGCCTGGCTCGCCCAGGCGGCGCCCGGCGAAACCATCGAATATCACCGGGGAATTCTCTGCCTCGATAGAGGCGATTCGGACCTCGCGCTTAGAACCGTCCGCAGCCGAACCCTGAACCTGCTTGCCGATCGCGCTTACATCCTGGCGGAACGCGGCTTCGTTCATTTGGTTCAGCGCCGCGTCAACGCCGACACATTCAGCTATCTCGCCGTCGCCCGCCCGCGTTGCGGCCCACGGACGATCCCCCTTGCCGTTCTGATGTCTGAAAAGGAGAGCAGGTCATGAGTCTTCGCATAATCACCGCCGATGAACGCCTCGCCGAGGCCACCGGCTATGTCGACTCAATGCAGCGCCAGGCGAGCATCATTGAGCGTTCCGGCACCGCGTTCGATGACCCTATTCCATTTTGAGGCCGCCATGATTGACCTCAATCACAATTCCGGTTTTGTCTACGGCGGCGCCCTGACTGAGGGCGTTACGGCCCGGATTAACCGGCTGCTTGACGATGCCCTATTGGCCGAGCGGCAGACCCAACCGCCGCGCAGTTATCTCGGCGCCAGCCGCATCGGCGAACCATGCTCCCGCAAGCTGGCCTTCGAGGCAATGGGCGTCCTCCCCGACGAAGGACGCGCTTTGGATGGTCATATCCTTCGCATCTTCGAAGCCGGCCATGTGTTTGAGACGCTGTCGATCCGCTGGCTGCGCGCCGCCGGATTTGATCTTCGCACCGAACGCGAACCTGCCCCCGCGAAGGCGGGGAGCGGACAGTTCGGCTTCGTCACGGCGAACGGGCGCATTCGAGGCCACATCGACGGCGTCATCGTCGCCGGGCCGGACGTCGGCCTCTCTTGGCCCGCATTGTGGGAACACAAGGCGCTCAACGCTCGTTCCTGGGAGGACCTGGTCAAGAAGGGTCTGAAGGAGTCCAAGCCGATCTATTGGGCGCAGGTGCAAATCTACATGGCCTATCTGGATGTGCCGGTGACGTTGTTCTCGGCGCTCAACAAGAACACCCAGGAACTGTTTCACGAGGTGGTGCAACTCGATCCCGCCGACGCCCAAGCCCTGTCCGACAAGGCGGTCGCCATCCTTCAAGCCGTCGATGCCGGGGAACTGCCGCCCCGCGTTGCCACCGCCCCCGACTTCTACCTCTGCCGCTTTTGCGAGTTTGCCCATCGTTGCCGGGAGCAATCATCATGACCTTCACCCTCTCCGACCTCCAGGCCCAAGCCATTGAGGACATCAAGGACTGGTTCGAGAACCGCACCGACGACCAGCAGGTGTTTCGGGTGTTCGGCTACGCCGGGGTTGGAAAAACCACCATTGTTCATCACGCCATCGATGAACTCGGCCTCAACGTCATGGTCCGTAACGCCGACGAATCAACATCGGTCGCCGGCGGCGTGTTGTACGCAGCTTATACCGGCAAGGCGGCGCTGGTGATGACGCGCAAGGGCACCCCGGCTTCCACCATCCACTCGCTCATTTACCGCGTCTCCGAGGCGACGCCGGACGAGATCGAAAAGGTCAAGAACGATATCGCCGGGATCAAGGCGAAGCTGCCGTCGCTGCCTCCTGCCTCCCGGCTGATGGAAGAAGCCCGGATGCACAGCCTGGAGCTTTGCCTCACCGAGATTCATAAGCCGCGTTTTGTGCTGAACGAGCAATCCATCCTCAAGGACGCCAAACTGCTGGTGCTGGACGAGGTGTCGATGGTCGGCGAGGAGATGGCCTCCGACCTGCTGGCCTTCGGCAAGCCGATTCTGGTGCTGGGCGATCCCGGCCAGTTGCCGCCGGTAAAAGGCGAAGGCGCTTTCACCCAACAAACGCCCGACGTCATGTTGACCGAGATTCACCGTCAGGCTGGCGAAAGCGCCATCATCCGGCTGGCCACCCTGGCCCGCCGGGGTCTGTCCATCCCTTACGGCGAACATGACGCCTTCGTCTGGAAGATGCGCCGCAATCAGGTGGGGCCGGAGCAGATGCTGCGCGGCGGACAGGTCATCTGCGGGCGCAACGCCACCCGGCTACAACTCAACATGGCGATGAAGCGGGCCGCCGGTTTCCCCGACGCCTATCCCGTCGGCCGGGGCGAAAAGATCATCTGCCTCAAAAACCGCAATGACCTTGGCCTGGTCAACGGCATGTTCGTCGATCTCGCCGATATAGAGGACGAAGATGACATCACGTTCACCGCCGCCATAGTCACCGAGGACGGTCAGCGGATCGGCGCCGGCGGCGACAAGGCCGAGCGCTTCCGCATCTACAAGGGCCATTTTGACGAACATGTCGCCCCCGACCCGGAGCGCGAGCGGCGCGACCATTGGGCCAGGAAGAAGACCATCGAGGCGGTCTGGGGCTGGGCCATCACCTGTCACAAGAGCCAGGGCAGCCAATGGAAAAACACCGTGGTGTTCGACGACGGCCTGGGCCGGACGCCTGAGGACCGCGCCCGATGGCTCTACACCGCCATCACCCGGGCCGAGAAAGGGTTGGTGATCCTTGATTGACTTAAACGACGCCATGCCGCCGCGCCCCGGGCGCATTGACCTCGATTCGGTAATGGCCCGTCTGCGCGACGATGCTCCCGGCTGGGCGCCCCGGCTGTTTCCCAACGGACGCCGCGAAGGCGACGAATGGCGGCTGGCCAACATCCGGGGCGATGCTCCCCGCAAGCAGGGAAGCTGCGTCATCACTCTTGTTGGCGAACGGGCCGGTGAATGGTTCGACTTCGACGGCAACCAAGGCGGCGGCATTCTCAATACCCTTGAGCAGGCCAGCGGCCTTTCGGGACGTGATTTACTCGAATACGCCGCCGAACTGGCCGGACATCCCACCGGACATCCTATCGCCAAGCCGACGCGCACAAAAGCCGCTCCGGCGAAACCTCGCGACGACGTCCGCGAGATCGAGTTGATTCTCTCCCGCGCCGTTCCGGCACGGGGCGCCTTGGTCGAGACCTATCTTGCTTCGCGCGGGATCGCCGCCGTCGACTGTCCGGACCTGTTGTTCCATCCCGATCTCACCCATTGGGACACCAAGAGCGGCTGGCCTGCCATGGTGGCTGTCATCCGTGACGCTACGGGTATTATGGTGGGACTGCACCGCACATGGCTGGCGGCCGACGGCACGGGCAAGGCCCCGTTTGCCAAGAATCGCAAGATGCTGGGCAAGGCGGCGGGCGGCGCCGTGCGGCTGGCCCAATCAAATAACGGCCTGCTCGGGCTGGCTGAAGGCATCGAGACCACCTTGGCGGTAATGCGCTCCTGTCCCGCCCTGCCGTCATGGGCTGCCTTGTCCGCTGGTAATCTGGAGACCGTGGCGCTCCCTCCCGAAATCAAACGTGTCGTAATCCTGGCCGACCATGACGCCTCGGGCGCCGGTCGCCGCGCCGCCGAGACCGCCGCCGCCCGTCTCCATCGCGAAGACCGGAAGGTATGGATCGCCCAGCCGCCGAATGAGGGTGACGATTTTAACGACCTGCTGATGCGCGACGGAGTCGATGCCGTGCGCACCGCCGTCGAAGCGGCGGTAAAATGGACGCCGCCCGAACCGACCACCGGCCTTGAGCCGCCATCGGCCCCGGCCCGTTCTCTGCCCAATCTGCCGGTAGGGTTTCCGATCATCACCGGTAGGCGCTCCATTCTGCGCGCCGACAACGGCGATCTGGCCGACCTTGCCGATCGCTCCCGCGCCGTTCTCGCCGCCTGCAATCAGCCGCCATGGTTGTTCCGCATGGGGGCGATGCCAGCCTGGGTGACCCGCGATGACGATGGCCGCGCCATGGCCGTCCATCTCTCCGAGGAACGTCTCAAGCTCGCCCTCGCCCGGATCATCGATTGGCGTAAGAAGAGCCGGACCGACGATTTGGTTCCGGCCTATCCGCCCGCCCAGTTGGTCAAGGCGCTGCTGGCGACGCCCAATCCCGATCTGCCGGTGTTGGCCGGCATCGTCGCGGCGCCGGTGTTCGGGCGCTCGGGCGAACTGGTCACCAAACGCGGATACCATCCTGCCTGTCGCCTTCTGCACGAGCCGCCCGAGGGTTTCCAACTGCCGCCGATACCCGAGCAACCGACGCTGGCGCAAATCGCCGCCGCCCGCTCGCTGCTGCTCGATGATCTGCTGGGCGATTTTCCCTTCACCTCCGAGGCCGAACGGGCGCACGCCCTGGCCCTTCTGCTGCTGTCTTTCGTTCGCCCCATGATCGACGGGCCGACGCCGCTTCACCTGATTGAGAAGCCCTCTCCCGGCACCGGCGCTACGTTGCTGGTGGACGCCATCGCCATTGTCGCCACCGGCTGTTCAACCTCGATCATGACCGAAGCCGGCGATGAGGAGGAATGGCGCAAGCGTCTCACCGCCAAGTTGCGCGAGGCCCCCCTGATGGCGGTCATCGACAACCTGCACCGTCCTCTTGAGGCCGCCTCGCTCGCCGCCGCGCTCACCGCCCCCTATTGGGAAGACCGCATTCTCGGTCGCTCCGACATAACCCGCATGCCGGTGCACTGCGCTTGGGTGGCCACCGGCAATAATCCGCGCCTGTCCAACGAGATCGCCCGGCGCAGCGTGCGCATCCGCCTCGATGCCCATGTCGACCGGCCCTGGCGGCGCAACGGATTCCGACATCCCGATCTGCTGTCCTGGGTTCGCGCCAACCGGGCAACGCTGGTCGCCGCCTGTCTGACGCTCGGTCGCGCCTGGGTCGTCGCCGGCAGGCCGCGCTATCGGGCCACGACCATGGGCAGCTTCGAATCCTGGGCCGAGACCATGGGAGGCATTCTCGACGTGGTCGGCGTGCCCGGCTTCCTCGCCAATTCTGAGGAGCTTTACGAATCCTCGGACGCCGAAGGGATCATGTGGCGGAGCTTCGTCGCCGCCTGGTGGGACCGTCACGGCACAACCCAGGTGGGCGCCGCCGACCTCTTCCAGATTGCCGGTCAATGCGAGCCGCCCCTGCCGCTCGGCAACGGCAACGAGCGTTCCCAACGCACCCGCCTCGGCAAGTCGCTCGGCCACATGCGCGACCGGGTGTTCGCCATTGACGATCTTCGGGTCCGCATCCGCGCCGCCGGCGTCCACCATCAGGCTCAACGCTGGGAGTTGGTCATTGAGGAGCAATCGTCCGGCCGAGGGGAACGAGGGGAACGTGGGGAACGTTTTTCCGGTCATTCGCAACTCGGAGAGCAAATCAGGGAACGTGGGGAACTTGGGGAACTTGGGGAACGTTTTTCCGACCCTCATTTAACCGAGAAAGGGGAACGTGCAGACCAACGTTCCCACCTATGTTCCCCGGCGTATCCCATTGAAAACAAAGGCTCCGGGGAACGTGGGGAACGTGGGGAACGTTTTTCATTACTTACGCATGCGCGCACACACGCACACGCACATATGTGTGTAGAAGATACCCTAAAACGTTCCCCACGTTCCCCATGTTCCCCAACCCCAGATAATTCAATGAGTTGCCCGGGGGAACATAGAGGGGAACGTGATTTTGACGTTCCCCCAGTTAATTCCAACGCCCTGAGTTACGACGCCGTCTTCGATGCCCATGGTCTCGACCCGCTGTCCGATGAGGACCGCGCCCGGGCCATGACCATCTGGCTCAGCGGCGGCAAAGGGCAATCCCAATGATCCCGTATTCACACCAACCCCAGGAGGTTTCCATGACCAGAATCAGGCTTCCCAACCGTCGGCCCAACGAGACCGTGGAACTGATCTTCAATGATACCGCTTACGCGGTGACCATCGGCTACTACCCGGCTGCCGGTAGCGTCGGCGAGGTATTCACCCACGGCGCCAAAGTAGGATCAGCCATGGACGCCATCCTGGACGACGCCTGCGTTGCCCTGTCCATGCTCCTCCAGCACGGAACGGAACCCATTGATCTGGCGTCGAGCATGGGACGGCACGGGGATGGGCAGACGCCCGCCTCGATCATCGGCGCCCTGGCCGACCTGCTGGTGAGCGCCGGAAGGTTCCCCGGAAGGTTCCGGCGACCAACTGGGCGACCAACTGTGAGCACAGAAACTCGAAAAGCAGCGGTGGCGTCATGAGGAGGTTCCCCAAGGGTTATGGCGGCGCACGCCGCGATCCCGAGCAGATCAAGCGCGAGGGCTGGAAAGAACAGGGCGTGCTGGTCATCGCCGAGGACGACCGGCGTCTGACTTGGCCCGAGCGCGAGGTGGTCAGACAGCTTGGCGTCCGGCTCTATGGCGACACGCGCAAGCGACAGGAGAGCAAACATGGCTGACTGGACGCCGAAACGTGTCGAGGAGCGCCTGATCGAGGCCGCAGACGTGCTGAGGCATTTGCCCGAAGCAAAGGTGCAGGGGTATTTCAGCATCTGGCCCGAGATCGTTTATGACTTCGGCGACATGATCGAACAGGAGCCCCAACCCATGCGCCGTCCTTTGCCGTCGGCCGCCGCCATCTCGCGCATGGACGAAACACTCACCTGGATTCATTTTCTGGCGCCAGAGGATGGTCGCCTGGTCTGGGCGCGAGCCGAGAATACGCCGTGGAAGGCGATCTGCTGGCGGTTCGGCGTCGGTCGTGCGACGGCGCATCGTCGCTGGCAATACGGGATCAGCTTGATCGTCTGGCGGCTCAATGGACGCGCCGTACCTGCGAAGCGTTCGCGAGAGTTTCTCGTCGAGCGAGTGCGATCCATGTCAAGCACAAAATGCTAAGTGAGACATTTTTCGGTGAGACATCGGAAGGCGAGACAGCCTCGCTCGAATTTGGCTATATTCGAATCATGATCGGGAAAGGAGCGCGCGATGGCAATGAACCCTACGGTCAGATCCCCAACGTAACGGCAAACGGTACGTCGCGATATCCGCTAAGTCTTTGAAATTGCTTGGGTCCTCCCTGGCACATTTGGGTATGCTGGCGACCCCAGCGCGGAAGTCCGCTACATGCAGCATAAAATTTTGGGAAGCCACCCCGACCGGAAGCCACCATATAAACCGCCCGGAACCCGCAGAATACCGCCATTTGTATGGTGGCTTCCGGGTGGATTTTAGGTGGCTTCCGGAGTCCAGACGAAATCCACCCCAGACCGGCCTGAAACCCGCGTAAATCCGCCACTTTCACGGTGGCTTCCAAGTGGATTTTAGGTGGCTTCCGGAGTCCACTTGGTGGAATCCACACCAATTTCTGTGTGGAATCCACCTCGAAATCCACCGCCTCATCCACGATTTGATCATCGGAACATCACATGACTGCGCTCAGCTTCCAGCCCACGGCCATCGAACAATGGCCGGTTGAACGGCTACTGCCCTATGCCGCCAACGCCAGGACGCATTCCGACGAGCAGGTGGCGCAGATTGCCGCCAGCATTGTCGAGTTCGGCTTCAACGTGCCTTGTCTGGTCGATCAGCACGGCATCCTGATTGCCGGGCATGGTCGGCTGCTGGCGGCGCGGCGACTGGGGTTGGCCGAAGTTCCGGTAATCCGGATTGAACACCTGACCGATATTCAAGTCCGCATGTTCCGCCTTGCCGACAACCAGATCGCACTGAACGCCGACTGGGACGACGAACTGCGGGCGAGAGAGGTTCAGTTCTTTGCCGACGAAGGCTCCGACCTGTCGCTCATCGGATTTGACGATGCCGAACTCGATCGACTTCTGGCGTTCGATCTCGATGCCGATGGAAACGAAAACAATGGGGCGCCGCCGATCATAGTTCCCGAACCGCCGCGCCATCCGGCATCGCGAACCGGCGATCTCTGGCTCATGGACGGACACCGCCTGCTGTGCGGAGATTCGACATCGGCATCCGATGTGCGCCGCCTGATGAACGGCGAGCGCGCCGTCCTCTTCGCCACCGATCCGCCGTACCTCGTCGATTACGACGGATCCAACCATCCGACCCGCAACAAGGACTGGTCGCCGTCCTACGGCGTGACCTGGGATGATTCGTCCCAAGGCGCCGAACTCTACGAGGGCTTTATCAAGACCGCCATCGACGAGGCGATCACCGAAGACGCCGCCTGGTACTGTTGGCACGCATCCCGCCGCCAGGCCATGTTGGAGGCGGTCTGGGAAAAGATGGGCGCCTTTGTCCATCAGCAGATCATCTGGGTGAAGGATCGCGGCGTTCTCACCCGCTCGGAATATCTCTGGAAGCACGAGCCGTGTTTCTTCGGCTGGATCAGGGGCAAGCGCCCGCCGAGGGTCGCCGACGAGCGGCTGGCCTCGACCTGGAATATCCCGAGCCTCTACGGCGATGATCGTCCCGACCACCCGACGCCGAAGCCGCTCGACTGCTTTGCGATTCCCATGCGCCAGCATGCGGCGCGCGGCGGAATTTGCTACGAGCCTTTCTCGGGCTCGGGATCGCAGATCATGGCGGGCGAGGCCATGGGACGGCGCGTCTTCGCCATAGAGATCAGCCCGGCCTATATCGATGTCGCCACCCTGCGCTGGCAGACGGAAACCGGTCGTGACGCCATCCTGGACGGCGCAGACAAGACCTTTGCCGAAATCAAACTTGAGCGTCAGGGGGCCGGCGGCGTGGCGAGCGAGCCGTGAGACAATCGAGACGAATATCGCTGGCCGAGACCGTCGCCAATGTCGCGGTCGGTTACGGCATCGCGGTGGTGACACAGGCGCTGGTGTTCCCGTTGTTCGGTCTGCAGGCAAGCCTTACCGACAATCTGATGCTTGGGGGTATTTTTACGATCATGTCCTTGGCTCGCAGTTTCTTGCTGCGCCGTCTCTTTGAACGGTTACGGGCAAGGACTTTATCCAACGGATTATCGTGACGGACCGGCCCAAACTCAGGGAGGCCGGATTAAGTTGAAATAACGATATCTACATGTTACCTTGAATGGGATTCATGTAATAGGAAAATATCATTATGCCGACACCCCACCGCCCGCCTCCGGCATCCTGCCGCGCCCTGCGCAAGCTGGGTGAGGATATCCGCGACGCGCGCCTGCGTCGCAAGCTGCCGATGGACTTGGTCGCCCAGCGGGCGGCAACGTCGCGCCCGACGGTCTCGCGCCTTGAAAAGGGCGACCCATCGGTCGGCATTGGAATCATTGCCGCCGTCCTGCAGGCATTGAATCTGCTGGAGCGCCTCGCCAATGTCGCGGACCCGGCCCAGGATGAGGTTGGACAAAGCATAACGAGGGACGAGTTGCCCAAGCGCGCCTACGTGACCAGAAGCCGAAAGGCGAAAAACAATGGCTGACGTTGAGGTGTTTCTGGACTGCCATGGGCAATGCCGACGGATCGGCCTGATGCGCCGACATCCCGCCCGCGCCCGGGAGAGCCTGACGTTCGAGTATGCTCCTGAATGGGTTGCTTCCGCCGGGAATTTTTCCATCGACCCGATCCTGCCCATCGGCCCGGGGACATTCCGTCCGCCGGCGGGGCAGGAGATGTTCGGCACACTCGGGGACTCCGCTCCCGACACCTGGGGACGCACCTTGATGCGCCGGCGGGAACGCCGGGCTGCGGAGCGCGAAGGCAGGCCGGTTCGAACGCTCCATGAAACCGACTTCCTGCTCGGCGTATCCGATGAAACACGGCTGGGGGCCCTTCGATTCCGATGGGTTGGCGATGACGTCTTTCAGGCGCCGCAGGAGACCGGCGTTCCGGGAACCGTAGCTCTGGGCCGATTGCTGGGGGCATCGGAGCGCATATTGCGGGGCGAAGAGAGCGACGAGGACCTGCTGCTGATCTTCGCGCCCGGCTCCTCCCTTGGCGGCGCCCGGCCGAAGGCTTCGGTGATTGACCAGCATGGATGCCTCTCCATCGCCAAGCTCCCGAAGGAAACGGACGGGTATTCCATCGAGCGATGGGAGGCCATTGCGTTGGACTTGGCGGAAGCATCCGGCATTCGGGCCGCTCCGCACGAGATCCACGAAAATAACGGACGCCCGATCTTCCTGTCGCGCCGGTTCGATCGCGCCGGCGCGGAGCGGATACCGTTCCTCTCGGCGATGGCGATGACGGAGCATCGGGATGGAGAACGCGGCAGTTATCTGGAAATTGTCGACGCGCTTGCCGAGCATGGCGCGAACGCGGTGGCTGATCGAACCGAATTGTTCAAGCGCATCGCTTTCTCGGTTCTCGTGTCGAACACCGATGACCATCTGCGCAATCACGGCTTTCTGTGGCTGGGGCAGCGCGGCTGGACCCTCTCGCCGGCCTATGACGTCAACCCGACCCCGCAGGACCTGAAACTCCGCATTCTTGCGACCAACATCAATTTCGATGATGGCGCCTGTTCGGTGGAACTCCTGCGCTCCGTCGCCGGTGAGTTTTCCCTGAAACTCTCCGACGCCGACAAGCTGATCCGCGATGTGGCGCAAGTAACCGGCGCCTGGCGTGAAGCGGCCCGCCAGCGGGGCGCGAAGGAGGCCGAGATACAGCGCATGGAAAGCGCCTTTGAACATACGGATTTGGCGGCAGCCCTGGCGCTTTGACCGGGTTCCTGGTCTTCAGCGACCAGGGCCGGCGCCGATGGCCGCAAGAGGGCGTCATCCATCGATTCGATAAACCCGCCCCTGATTCTCGATCTTCTCGCTAAAAAAGCAGGGGCCTCCGAAGAGGCCCCGCGCCCGGCGGTCGAAACCGCAGGGGGTGTTAATGAGGCTTCAGTACCCATTACCCGATTTGTTCGTCAAGGATGGCGTTATTCTTAATTTTTATTGCCTGCCGCCGATGGGCCGACCACCGGCCCAACCCAATCATTTAATGATCTAAACGGCCTAAACAAAGCAATCAAATATCCGCTTATCAAGTTGATACAAGGGCCGCATAGAGCGATGTATGGCGTCACCACAACGGAGGATGCCATGACCAAGACCCGCAACAAAACTGAAGCTCTCGACGCTTTCATCGCCCGCAAGGACGAGATCGACGCCATGCTCGCCCGCCTCGCCGCTTTAAGCGACGATCATTTCAACCAGTGCGTTGACGATATCCATTGGGGACATGTCGGAACGCTCGCCCACTACGCCGAACTGCTGAAACGGATCACGGACGCCGCTTTCATGGAGGGCGAACATGCCGAGTAAAAAGAAGCGGCTGACCATGGGCGCCGTCATAATCCTGCCGACCGCCAATCACGAATGGGGCATGTGGGGAGCCAGCCTGCATAATGGATACGACCCAAACGTCACATGGACCGCCGCCAGCCGCTTTCTGGCCGAGACGTTTAGGCTCAAGCCCGAGCAGGTGCGCGATCTTCTCGATGCCCGCTTTGGCCGCCACTTGGCCGACGATCTCAGCTTCATCCCCCAGTTGGTCGCCGGAACCTTCCGGGGCGGCCCCGCCGACGAGGAAATCATCGCGTCGCACCTCGCCGCCCGCTTCGCCCAACCCGCTTGGCGCGATTGGGTGCGGATCACGCTGGGGGAGATCAAAAGGGGCTGAGAGTTTGAGGCTCCCCATCGGCCTCGCTCGGGTTCGCCCGGCGGGGGTCGGGGTGGTAGAAGCGCCGCGATAGTCGCGCCGCCATCACCCGGAGGAAAATTTCATGACGAACAAGATTAATGTCACACTGGAGAAGTTCACCGTCGCTCAGATCGCCGCCGCCATCTCCGCCATCACCGGCGAGACGGTGAGTCCTAAATCCTTCAACTACAAAGGCAAGGCGCTGGATCGGCTCAATGCCTTGATGACAAAGCGCGGCCTTTCCGTCCGGGACGTTCTGCAGGCAGCGGGCATCGAGGCGGTGACGCCCGAAGGCGAGACCATCTCCGGCCTCGGCATCGCCCCGCCCCCGGAGAAGAAAGATCGCCGGCCCCGCGACAGCAAACAGGCCCAACTGATCGCCATGCTGAAGCGCCCCCAGGGCGCTTCCATCAATGAGATCGTTTCCTCCTTCGGCTGGTTACCGCGCACGGCGCGGGGCGCCATCGCCGGTGCGCTCAAGAAAAAGCTGGGCCTGAACATCGTCTCCGAGAAGATCGACAGTCGCCGCATCTACCGAATCAAGGAATAGGATCATGCCCACCTTTCGCGTCATCGTCACCCGCGACATTACCGAAAGCGCCGTCGTCGAGGTTAAGGCCGCTGCCGAGGGACAGGCCGAGGCCGCAGCGCTGGATACGTTTTTTGACGGTTCAGAACTCAAATGGAAAAAGGACGATGGATTGAGCGATCCTTACGTCACCGGCATCGACCTGATTACTGATTGATCTCACACTCACACCAAACAAAAACCGCCGGGACGACCTCCCGGCGGCATTCGTTTGACTGGCCAAATATACAAGGAA
>MIAA01000021.1:10977-15702 GCA_001830425.1 Rhodospirillales bacterium RIFCSPLOWO2_02_FULL_58_16 | reverse complement strand
ATCCCGCCAAGCAGCGCGATCAGCCGGATAACGTAGTTATCGCTGGCGTCAAGCCGGTGGCGGAAGCGGCGCTCGGCTCGGTGCGCGAAGCATTAAAGGAACAGGGCCTTCCCGTCGGCGGCAAGATTACTTTCGTCGAGGCCCGCACCGCCCATGAAAGCGCTAAGGCCCATCTCGCCCGGCTGCGCCTACAGGAGCGCAAGGGCAACCTGGTCGACCGCGCTCGCGCCATGGCCATGGTGTTCAAGCTCGCCCGTCAGGAACGCGATGCCTGGGTCAACTGGCCGGCCCGCGTCGCCGCCTTGATGGCGGCCGAACTGTCGGCCTCATGCAGCGAAGCGATAGGCCATCCGATAATGATCGAGGCGCACGTCATGCAGAAGGTGCTGGAAACCAATGTACGCGCTCACCTCAGCGAATTGTCCGAGGTCCGTCTCGATCTCCGATGACCTCCCCGCCGATCCGGGCGGCTTTGACGGCTGGGAGGATATCCTTCGCAACTGGGCGCAAGGGATCAAGCCCGATCCGCTGCTCACCGTCTCCGAATGGGCCGACCGGCACCGGGTGCTGTCGTCGCGGGCGGCGGCCGAGCCGGGCCGCTATCGAACGATGCGCACGCCCTACATGCGCGCCATCATGGATGCGCTGTCGCCGGGGCATCCGGCCCAGCGCATAGTTTTTATGAAGGGAGTACAGGTCGGGGCCACCGAGGCCGGCATCAATTTTATAGGGTTTGTTATTCATCAGGCGCCGGGACCGATGCTGGCGGTTCAGCCGACGGTGGAACTGGCCAAGCGCGCCTCGCGCCAGCGCCTCGACCCGCTGATCGAGGAATGCCCGGCGTTGCGGGACAGGGTCCGTCCGTCGCGGTCTCGGGATTCCGGCAACACGGTGCTGTCCAAGGATTTTGTCGGCGGCATCCTGGTGTTGACCGGGGCCAACAGCGCGGTGGGGTTGCGCTCGATCCCGGCCCGTTATTTGTTTCTCGATGAGGTCGACGCCTATCCGGCTTCCGCCGACGAGGAAGGCGATCCGGTGACGCTGGCCGAGGCGAGGTCGCTTACCTTCGCTCATCGGCGCAAGATATTTCTGGCATCCACCCCGACCATCAAGGGGATATCGCGCATCGAGCGCGAATACGAGGCTTCCGACCAACGCCGCTTCTTTCTGCCCTGCCCCCATTGCGGGGCGAAGCAGTGGCTGAAGTTCGAACGGCTACGCTGGGAGAAGGGACGGACGGAGACGGCGCGCTATGTCTGCGAGGCCTGTGAACAGAACATCAACGAGCACCACAAGACCGCCATGCTGGAAGCGGGCGAGTGGCAAGCGACGGCGGCGTCCTCCGATCCGCTGACTATCGGTTTCCACCTGTCGGCGCTTTATTCGCCGGTGGGCTGGCTGTCCTGGGAACGAATCGCAAGGTCTTGGGAGGCGGCGCAAGGGTCAGACGAGGCTATCAAGGCGTTCAAGAACACAATGTTGGGAGAAACCTGGCAAGAGACCGGCGAGGCCCCGGACTGGCAGCGCGTCTATGACCGGCGCGAAGTCTGGCCCAACGGCGCCGTGCCGATGGGCGGGCTGTTCCTCACCGCCGGGGCCGACGTCCAGAAGGACCGCATCGAGATCGATGTCTGGGCCTGGGGGCGCGGTTTGGAAAGCTGGCTGATCGACCATATCGTTATCGAAGGTGGTCCTGAGAAAGCCGAGGCCCCCGAAGCGGCGGGCGATCCCCTGTGGGCCGAGATGGACAAGCTGTTGGGGCGCACCTGGATGCACGCCGGCGGCGCCGCCATGACAATCGCCCGGCTCGCCATCGATACCGGCTATGAGACCTCCGCCGTCTATGCCTGGGCGCGCCGGTGCGGATTCAGTCAGGTGGCCCCGGTCAAGGGCGCGGAAGGCTTCAGCCGACCCAGCCCGGTCTCGGGACCGACCTACGTTGATTCGACCGAAGGCGGCAGGAAGCTGCGCCGTGGGGCCAAACTGTGGATGGTGGCAGTCTCCACTTTCAAGACCGAGACCTATCGCTACCTGCGCCTGGAGCGCCCGACCGACGAGGAGCGGGCGGCGGGCGTTAGGTACGCCGCCGGAACGATACACCTGCCATCGTGGTTGGACAGCGAGTGGTGCAAGCAGTTGGTGGCCGAGCAATTGGTTACCGTAAAAACCCGGCGTGGGTTCAGCAAGCTTGAATGGCAAAAGATGCGCGAACGCAACGAAGCGCTCGACTGCCGGGTCTACGCCCGCGCCGCCGCCTGGATATTGGGCGCCGACCGCTGGGCGGAGAGCAAGTGGCGCGACCTGGAGAGCCAGATTGGCGCCCGGATCAAAAGTCCGGGGGCATGCCCCTGCGAACCGGCGGGGGTCGGCGTCGCCACCATTGATGCCGAAACCGTTAACGGCGGGGAAACTTCGCCGTCCGTCGCCGGACGGGTGCGCCGGGCGCCGCGACGCGGCCGCAAGATTTTTCAATCCAGCTATCTGACGTGAGCAAACTATGCTGGCAACTTAGGAATTTCAGGTTGGATCGTCTTTCTTGACCTTCGCGGAACCGTGTCCACAATGCTCCGAAAGCGGCTCGTCGCAATGGCGGATCATTTCACCGGTTTCTTTGTCCTTCACGGTTTCCAGATAGCGGTTATTCTCGCGATCAATGACACGCTCCTTGTCAACCCAGTCGTCCTTGCTCTTGCGGTAGTCGTCCCCGACAAAAAACTCTTTCTTGATGCCCTTCTTGCCGGGACCGTCCCGCAGCTTGCCCTTGACGTTGTCATGGATCGACAAGCTAACCGAATCAAATATTTCCACATTAATGGTTCGCTTTGTGGAACCGCAGTTCGGGCATGAATTCGGTTGATTTTCCTTAACAGCGGAGAGAACCGGAAGTGCGGTTCTACAGTCGCTGCAAAAGTAGCTTTGACTCACTTCCTCCATTTACGTCTCCTTTTATAATCACGGCCCTTAGGCAAAACTCCCGATGACAATAGACGAACTCAAGGCCGAACGCGAGCGGGTGCTGGCGCGGCGCAACTCGCTGGTCAGCCGGGTCAGCGTCGGCGAGCGCAGCGTCCAGTATGATCTTACCCAGGCCGACAAGGTGCTGGCCGACCTGGAGCGACGGATCGCCGCCCAGGAGCGCCGGGCGCCAGCGCGGCGCATCCTTGTCTATGCCGACAAGGGGCTGTGACCATGCTCGGCGGCATTCGGCGCAAGGTCGGCGCCTTTATCGGCGGGTTCCATGGCGGCTTCGAGGCCGCCATGGGCAACCGTCGCCTCAAGGCCTTCCAGCCATCGCGCGCCCATCTCAACACCCTGATCGCCGCCGCCGGGCCCGACATCACGGCCCGCGCCCGCTATCTGATCCGCAACAACGGCTATGCCGCCAACGCCATCGAAAGCTGGGCGGGCAACGTGGTCGGCGCCGGCATCAAGCCGTCGTCGCTGATCGGTGACGCGGAGTTGAAAGCCCGCGTTCAGAAACTATGGCTGGCGTGGACCGACGAGAGCGACGCCGAGAGCTTTACTGATTTCTACGGCCAGCAGCGGCGGGCGGCGCGCGAGGTGTTTATCGCCGGCGAAGTGTTCTTCCGTTTCCGTCCGCGCCGTCCCGAGGACGATCTGGCCGTGCCCTTGCAGTTGCAGATGATCCCGTCCGAGATGCTGCCGCTGACCAGGACCGAGACCCTGCCGTTCGGCAACGTCATACGCCAGGGCATTGAGTTCGACCGTATCGGGCGGCGGGTGGCCTATCATTTCCTGCGCCGCCATCCCGGCGACGTCACCGATCCGGGATTAGTCGGCGAGACGGCGCGCATCCCGGCCTACGAGGTGATCCACGTTATCGACCCGGTCGATGCCGGACAACTCAGGGGCATCTCCCGTTTCGCCCCGGCCATCGTCAAGATGTTCCTCTTGGATCAGTACGATGACGCCGAACTCGACCGCAAGAAGGTGGCGGCGATGTATGCGCTGTTCGTCACCACGCCAAGCCCGGCTGAGCCGTTCGACATGGCCGAGGAGACGAGCGCCGATGGCGAACGGACCATGGATGTTCAGCCCGGCCAGGTGGTGATGCTGGAGCCCGGCGAAGAAATCCAGGCGTCCACTCCGGCCGATGTCGGCGGTTCTTACGAGCCGTTCCAGCACCGCACGCTGTTGCAGGTATCCGCCGCCTTGGGCGTGCCTTATGCCTATCTCAGCAATGACATGTCGCGGGCCAACTATTCGAGTTCGCGGCTGGCGCTGCTGGAGTTCCGTCGCCGGGCCGAGGCCTGGCAGCATTCGGTCATGGTTCACCAGCTTTGCCGCATCGTTTGGCGGCGGTGGATGGACGCCGCCGTCATGTCGGGGGCCTTGGATGTTCCTGACTACGACCAGCGCCGGGCCGAGCATCTCGCCTGCGCCTGGCTGCCGCCGCGCTGGGAATGGGTCGACCCCTTGAAGGACGCCCGCGCCGAGATCGAGCAGATCGAAGCCGGTCTCAAGAGCCGGAGCCAGGCCATCGCCGAGCGCGGCTTTGACGCCGAACAGGTTGACGCCGAGATCGCCGCCGACAAGGCAAGAGAACAGACGCTGGGTCTGACGTTCGGTAAGCCGCCGCCGGGCGCTCCCGATCCGTCGCAAGACCCCACGATAGCCATCGCTTAAGGATAATCATGATCGACCTTCCCCACATCGCCTCCCGGCTGTTTGGGACGCCATTGCTGATCGCGCGGCCCAAGCTGG
>MIAA01000021.1:0-10958 GCA_001830425.1 Rhodospirillales bacterium RIFCSPLOWO2_02_FULL_58_16 | reverse complement strand
CGGGCCGCGCCTCGCGGGCCTGCCCCTGCGAACCGGCGGGGGCCAGACGATAGAGCCGTTGAACCTCGGCGCTGTCCCTTCGCGCCAGACCGCGATCACCCCCGACGGCATCGCCGTCATCCCGGTCACCGGCACGCTGGTTAGCCGCTCCGGGTATCCGGCGGCGGCCAGCGGGCTGATGTCCTACAGCGACATCGGCGACGCCATCGAGGCCGCCGCCGCCAACGCCTTGGTCCGGGGCATCATGCTCGACATCGATTCCCCCGGCGGCGAGGTCGGCGGGCTGTTCGATCTGGTGGAGCGCATCACAGCCATCCGCCAGGAAAGCGGCAAGCCGATATGGGCGGTCGCCAACGAGGCGGCGCTGTCGGCGGCCTACGCCATCGCCTGTGCCGCCGACGTTCTTTACATCGCCCAGACCGGAGAGGTCGGCTCCGTCGGCGTGGTCGCCGTTCATGTCGACGAGAGCAATGCTGACCGCATGGCCGGACTCGCCTGGACCTTTGTTCACGCCGGCGAGCGCAAGGTCGACGGCAATCAACACGAGCCGCTGTCGACCCGCGCCCGGTCCGACATCCAGGCCGACGTCGACCGGCTCTACGATCGCTTCGTCGCCCTGGTCGCCGACAACCGCAACCTGTCGCCACAAATCGTGCGCGCTGCCGAGGCCGCCGTCTATCGCGGCGAGTTGGCGGTCAAAGCCGGGCTCGCCGACCGGGTTGGCGCGTTCCGTCAGGCCCTCGTCGAACTAAGCGTCACTCTCACTCCAAAATCCGTGCCGCGTGGCCGCGCCGCGCCTTCCATCAACAGCCGAAAGGAAACTTCCATGCAAACCACTGATCCTATTGCCGAAGCACCCGCATCCCCCGCGCCCGAAGCGGCGGGCGATCCCCTGCCCGAAGCGGCGGGCGATCCCCTGCCCGAAGCGGCGACCATCCACCCAACTCCTGCCCCCGTTGCCGGCCCCGACCCGACGGAGATCGAGCAGCGTCTGCGCGGTGAGTATGCCGAGCTGGCCGCCGTCGCCGCCCAGGCCGGCCGCCTCGGCATCAAGGTTGACGCCGCCGAGGCCATGGCCAAGGGCCTGCGCCCCGACGCCATTCGCCGCTCGCTGCTCGATGAGTTGGCCGTCCGCTCGGACGCCGCCGACATCGTCGCCGCCGCGCCGGTTGGACCCAGACCCACCGCCGAAAGCCCCATCGTCAAGCGCGCCCGCGAAGCGGCGAGCCGCGCTTGATTCCCCCATTCCTGACCAAGGAGAACTCCCATGCCCGTCCTCACTGCCACGCCCACCCTGGGCGACCTTCTCAAGTACGAACTCAACGCCAACTTTAACCGCGAGACCGTCGTTCTCAAGGGCGGAACCAGCTATCCGCTCGGCGCCGTGCTCGGCAAGATCACGGCCTCGGCCAAGTATCGCCTCTCTCCCGCTGCTGAAGTGGTGGGGGATGAAGGCGCCGAGGCCGCCGTCGCCGTGCTGCTGCAAGCCGTGGACGCTTCCGGCGCCGACGCCACCGGCCTGATCGTGGCGCGCGGCCCGGTCATTGTCTCCGAGGCCGCGCTCGCCTTCGACGCCTCCGTCGATCTGACGGTGGAGAAGAACGCCAAGAAAGCCGAACTGGCCGCCGTCGGCATCGTCGTCCGCGCTACCGCCTGACCCCATAACCCATAGGAGATTTAAGACCATGAACGTCATTGCCAATCCCTTCGACGCCGGCGGCTATTCGCTGGCCGAGATGACCCAGGCCATCAACATCCTGCCCAACATCTATACTCGCCTCGGGCAGATGGGTCTGTTTCGCTTCGAGGGCATCACCCAGCGCTCCGTCATCATTGAGCAGGCCGAGGGCGTGCTCAACCTGCTGCCCACCGTGCCGCTCGGCGGCCCGGCCACCGTCGCCAACCGCGATGTCAAATCGATGCGTTCCTTCACCATCCCGTGGATTCCGCATGATGACGTTATCACTCCCCAGGACGTCCAGGGCGTGCGCGGCTTCGGCGTCGCCGACGCCGCCGATCCGCTGGCCACCGTCATGGAGCGCAAGATCACCCGCATGCGGGCCAAGCACGCCCAGACCAGGGAGTACATGGAGATCAACGCGCTGAAGGGCATCGTTAAAGATGGTTCCGGGTCTACTCTTTACGACTACTTCGATGAGTTCGGCCTCACCCGGCAGTCGGTGGACTTCGTGCTCGGGACCGCCGGAACCAACATCCAGGCCAAGATCAGGGATGCGCTACGTAAGGTCGAAACCGAACTCAAGGGCGAGACCATGATCGGGGTGCCGGCCCTGGTCAGCCCGGAGTTCTTCGACAAGCTGATCGGCCATGTCAAGGTCGAGGAATCCTACAAATACTTCTCCTCGACCGGCGCCCAGCCGCTACGCGAGGACACCAGGCGAAAGTTCCCCTTCGCCGGCATCATGTTCGAGGAATACAACGCCACCGTCACCCTGTCGACCGGGGCCACCGAGACCTTGATCCCGGCGGGCGAGGGCATCGCCTTCCCCTTGGGAACCATGGACACCTTCGTCACCTATGGCGCGCCCGCCAATCTGATCGAAACGGTCAACACCATGGGCCTGCCCATGTACGCCCGTCAGATCGCGCGCAACGACGGCAGCGCCATCGACGTCAAGACCGAGGCCTCGATCCTGCCGGTCAACAAGCGGCCCCGTCTTGCCGTGCGCATTCACACCAGCAACTGACGGCGAGGATAAAACTCAGCCGGGAGGTTTTTTTACCATGGGTTGACGTTGCCTTGCCGTACAGCCTCTGCTAATCAGGTCTGATCATTCATCTTGCAGGGGGAACATCATGAACAGCAAGGAACTCGCCGCCGCCGTCGCCAAGGAAACGGGTCTATCCAACGCCCAGGCCGCAAAGATGGTCGCCGCCACGCTGAACGCCATCGGCAAGTCGCTGGCTAAGGGCAAGGACGTGCGGCTGATCGGGTTTGGCAGTTTCAGCGTTGCCAAGCGCGGCGCCCGGACCGGACGCAACCCGCAGACCGGCGCCGCCATCAAGATCGCCGCCGGCAAGGCGGTGAAGTTCAAGGCCGGCAAGGGTCTCAAGGACGGCGTCAACAACAGGTAGGCCACGTCCCTATTATGCGTCAGCGAAGGGCGGCTCAGGCCGCCCTTATTCTTTGGAGAAACCGTTTGGACGCCTTCACCGCTGCCCTCGACGACCTGTTTGCCAATCCCGACATCGCCCGCACCGCCATCTACCGTCCGGGCGGGGTCGGCGACGGGACGCCGGTGCGGGCGGTCGCCCGCCGTCCGGACCGGCAGGCCGAGTTCGGCGACATCGCCGTGCATACGGCGACGGCAATGTTCGAGGTGCGGGTGTTTGAGGTTCCGGCCCCGACTGAAGGCGATGCCATCATCTTCGACGGTGAGACCTTCATCATCCAGGGCGAGCCGACGCGGGACGCCGAACGGCTGGTGTGGACGTTAGATACGAGGCCGATATGAGAATCTCGGCGGCCATCGAAGGCGATCTGAAACATTTCCTGGCCGACGAGTTGAAGGCCGGCGAAGAGGCGGTAACGGCCGGCATCCGAGAAGCGACCGATGGCCTCAAGCAGGAACTGCGCCGACAGATCACCGGCGCCGGACTGGGCCGGCGTCTCGCCAACACCTGGCGGAGCGAGGTCTACCCCAAGGGCCAGAAGAGCATCCGCGCCGCCGGGCTGGTGTTCAGCAAAGCGCCCAACATCGTGCGGACCTACGAGGAGGGCGCGGTGATCCGCTCGAAGCACGGGTTCTTCCTAGCTATCCCGACGCTTGCCGCCGGGAAGTATGGCGATGGAAAACAGAAGATGACGCCGGGCTTGTGGGAGCGGATGCATGGCGCCCGACTCAAGTTCGTTTATCGCCGCCGGGGGCCGTCGCTGCTGGTCGCCGATAACCTGCGCGCCCGCGCCGGCAAACGCGGAGGGTTTGCCAAGGCAAGCGCTTCGGCGCTCAAATCCGGACGCGGCCTCGCCACCGTGCCCATGTTTTTGCTCGTTCCCCAGGTGACGCTACGCAAACGTCTCGACGTTGCCGGCGCCGCCGAAAAATGGATATCCGCCCTGCCGGGGCTGGTGGTCCGCAACTGGCGAGATACGGGACTATAGGATGGATCAATCAAACAGATCTGAATGGGTTCCGGTCCGGACAAGGGTCACGCTTTCCTCGTCTTCGTCCCAGATGAGCAGCCAATCGGGTTCAATATGACATTCCCAACAGGGAGTCCAATCACCAGACAGTCGATGTGGCCTGTGCCGGAATTCGAGAGGCTCTTTGGCAACAATCTTATTGATGATGCGGTCGAGCTTGGCTGGATCCTTTCCGCGCTTCGCGGCCCGTTTCATATCTTTCTTGAACAGCGTTGAAACGAGCAGTTCACGCATCTTTGAATTCAGCCATCAGGTCCTTGACGCTGGCGTACCTGGTCAGTCCTTCCTTGGCCTTGGCCTGACGGATCGCCTCCCGGGTTGCCGCATTGGGAATCCTCACCTCGAAGGGCAGGCCATGATGCATGGTCACTTGCTTGTAGAACAGGGTGATCGCTTCGGTTGGCGACAAGCCGAGCGCCGAAAAAACCTCCTCGGCCTTATGTTTAAGGTCAGGCTCGACGCGGGCGCGGATCATCTCGGTCTTGGACATGGCAATTCTCCAGATTTGCTAAACCGTATCACAGTTGGGATACAATTTCAATGCCCACCCGCCGCGAACAAATCCTTGCCGCCTTGCTGGCAAGGCTACAGACGATCCAGTCCGCCGCCGTCAAACGCGAGGAGCCGCTGCCCGAGAAGGTTCCGGCCGCCGGTCTGGTGATCCTGCGCGACGGCGACCCGGGCGAGCCGGAGATTTTACTTTCGCCGCTTACCTATCTCTGGCAGCACCGGGCCGAGATCGAGGTCATCGTCCAGATGGCTCCGTCCGCCGCCGCGACCGCCGCGCTCGATGTATTGCTGGGGGAGGTAGGCGCCGTCCTTGCCACTGATCGCACCCTGGACGGACTGGTCGACTGGATCGAGTGGGGCGCGCCCCGAACCCACGACCTCGCCATCGACGGCGCCGCCGGTCTCAAGGGCGCCGTGGTAGCCGTCACCCTGCACTACGAGACCAGCGATCCGCTGGCCTGAACTTTCATCATAGGAGAACCAAGATATGTCCCGTGCCTATGGCGCGAACGCCCTTCTATTGGCGGCGTTCGAGACTGTATATGGCGTATCCCCGGCAACGGGGTTCGTCCGCTTCCCCTTCGTCTCTTCGAGTCTCGGCTCTGAGCAGGGGCTGATCGACAGCGACATTCTCGGTCAGGGCCGCGATCCCGCCGCGCCGTCGCGCGACGTCATCAAGGTCGAGGGCGACATCGTCGCGCCGGTCGATCTGCGCTACTTCGGTCACTGGCTGAAGGCGCTGCTGGGTGCGCCGACCACCACCGGCGTGATGCCGGGGCCGTTCATCCACGAGTTCGGCTCGGGAGCGATGACGCTGCCCAGTATGTCGGTCGAGGTCGGCATGCCCGAGGTCCCCGCTTTCTTCCTGATCGGCGGCGTGCGGGTCAACTCGATGCAGCTTAATTTCCAGCGCTCGGGCCACGCCAACGCCACCTTCAACGCCATCGGCCAGGGCGAGGCCCGCAACGCCGCATCCCAGGGCGGCATTCCCGGCGGCATGGATTTAAAGCGCTTCGGCCAGTTCCAGGGCCAGGTGAAGCTGGATGGTTCTGCGCTCGCCAACCTGACCGGGGCCAACCTCACCTATTCCAACAACCTGGAGCGCATCGAGACCATCCGCAGCGACGGCAGGATCGACGGCGCCGATCCCACCATCGCCGCGTTGACCGGCGCCATCGAGGTCCGCTTCGCCGACACCGCGCTGCTCGACACCGCCACCTCGGGTGACCCGGTGACGCTGGAGTTCGCCTACGTCATCTCGGCCGACGAGAAACTGGTGATCGGGGCTTACGAGGTCTACCTGCCCAAGCCCAAGCGCGCCATCAGCGGTCCCGGCGGCGTGCAGGCCGGCTTCGACTGGCGGGCCGCCAACAACACCGTCGCCGGACGGATGATGACCGTGACGCTGACCAACGATGTGGAGGCTTATTAATGATCAAATTAGGAAATCGCGAGCCGGCTTGGCTCAGTCTGGCCGACGGCGTGCGGCTCAAGGTGCGCCCGATCACCACTCCCGCCTACGCCATGATCCAGGCCCAGGCCGAAAAGGTGTTCGACGACTGGGCCGAGCACAGAGCAGAATCTGAAAATCTCGATCCGGCCAATGAGTCGGTCCGTCGTGGTCTGATGCGCGCCCTGATGATCAAGGGCCTTGCCCTCTATGCCGTCATCGAATGGCAAGGCATAAACGCCCCGGTCTCCGACGAGACGGTGGCCGCCTTTATCGACGAACATCCATTGTTGGCGGCGCTGTTCTATCATCGCTATCTGGCGCCGCTCGAAGATAGGGCCGCCGAGGGAAACGCATCCGGGCCCGCGCCGCATGGCATTTCGGCGGCGGGCCGGGATATTGCCGAGGCTGCCGAGAAGGCGGACTCGCCTGCGGCAACGCCTGTTCTTATCGCCATCACGAGCCCCTGACCGAGGCTGGCTGGCAAACCTGGGACGTGCTGCTGCGGCTTTCCGGGCAGATACGTTTCGCCCCGAATGGCGCGGCAGTCGGCATTGACTTGTGCATCGCCCTCTCGCTGGCCGAGGCGCTCGGTTACGACGTTGCCGCCGTCGCCGATCTGCTGCCCGAGGCCGAGGCCGGGCTGCTCGAAGGCCTCGCGAACCTGCGTAACGAAAGTAATGCCTGATGGCCGACCGCAATCTCACCATCCGTCTTGCCGTCAAGGACGGCGATGTCGTCCGCCGCACGCTTGCGCAGTTGGGCGAGGACGGCAGCCGGGCGCTGGCCCGCATCGAGCAGGCGGCCAAGCCCGCCTCCAAGGGTCTGCTGGCAATCAATGAGGTTACCTCGGCGGCGCGGGTGCATCTGGAAGGCTTCGCCGGCAACCTGGGCGGGGTCGGCTCCGCCATGCTGCGCCTGGGGCCGATCGGGTTAGCCGCCGGGGCGGCCTTCGGTGGTCTATTCATGGCGCTGGGCAAGGGCCTCCACGAGATGGAAACCGCCCAACAATCGCTGCTACGCCTCGAAGCGGTGCTGAAGGCCACCGGCCAGGCTTCGGGACTGACCGGACGGGAACTGAACGATCTGGCCGACGCCATGGAGGCATCCACCATGGCCACCGCCGAAGGGGTGATGGACGCTTCCTCAGTGCTGGCCACCTTCCGCTCGGTGTCGGGAGATACGTTCGTGCGCGCCATCAAAGGGGCGCAAGATCTGTCTGCCGTGTTCGGCCAGGACCTGCGTTCCTCGGCGGTGCAATTGGGCAAGGCGCTGGAAGACCCGGTCGAGGGCATCACCGCCCTGAAACGGGTCGGCGTCACCTTTACCACCTCCCAGCGCGAGATGATCGCCGCCATGGTCGAGGCCGGCAACGTCGCCGGAGCGCAAGCTCTTATATTGGAGACTCTGGAGCGTCAGGTCGGCGGCGCCGGAAAAGCCGAGGCCAGGGGCCTGAGCGGGGCCACCCATTACCTGACGTCGGCCTGGGGCAACCTGCTGGAGGAACTGGCCAAGACGCCTGTGGTGGGGGGCGTGGTCGAGACCACGCTGCGCGGCATCGCCATCAGCCTTAATGGTCTCCGCGATATGTTCAAGGGACCGGACATCAGTCAACAAGTGGCGGTCAAAGTCCGCGAACTGGCGGAGGCCGAACAGCACTTGGCCGGGCTGCAATCGGGCAAGGTGGTCTGGGACCCAGGCTATGGTTTTAGGATAGAGACGGCGACCAAGGCCGCAGAGGCCACCGTGGCCCGTCTCGGGTCCGAGATCGATGGCCTGATCGCCAAGGGCCGCGCCGAGGTCGAAGCCCTTGATGCCGTGAAGAATAAAGCCGAGTCCGGGCGCGGTCAGGCCGAGCGGGAACGTAACGCCGAAACCATTGCGACGCGCATCAAGACGCTGGAAGCCGAGAAGGTAAAGAGCGCCGTGGATGCGGCGGAAAAGATCGCCACCGTCAACGACCGGCTCGCCCGCGACATCGCCGCCGCCGACCAGAAACGCGGTCGCCCCGGCATTGCCGACGCCGACGTCGACCGAGAAGTAGTCCTGCTGGGCGAGATTGCCGCTCGCAAGATCGAGGCTGTCGAGAAGCCGCTTCGCGATGCCGCCCTGCGTACCGACGCCCAAGCCCGCAAGGTGATCGCCGACCTGGAGCGCCAGCGCCATGCCGTCGACGATCCCCGCAGCGCCGCCGTCGATCAGGCGCAAGGTCGCCTCCCTGATGCGGCGACGGACGCCCAACGGACTGAAATCGAACGACTCTCCGCCGCGCTCTATGACCAGAAGCAGGCGATCAACGACTTAAACAAGGAACTGGAGGCCGAGGCCAAGCTGCGCGAGAAGGGTGCTGAGACTGCCAGGCGCCACCGCACGGCGGAAGAGGAATATCGCGACGTCCTGGCGGAGTTGGACAACTTGCTGGCCAACGCCGCCATAGAGCAGGAGACCTACGCCCGGGCAGTGGAAGAAGCCGAACGCCGCAAGCTGAATGCCTCTCGCGAGTGGCGAGACGGCGCTACCCGCGCCATTCGCGACTACGTGGACGAGTCCACCAACGCCGCCCGAATTGTTGAGCAGGGCATCAGCCGCTCGCTGCAGGCCAGCGAGGATGCTTTTCTTAAATGGGCGACCACCGGCAAGCTCTCGGCGCGCGATCTGTTCAATACCATCGCCGAGGAGGCGCTGCGGGCGGCGTACCGCATGTCGGTGGTCAAGCCGCTGGGCGGCATGGTGGAGGGGTTGTTCTCCTTAATTGGCGAGGGGTTGGCGGGATGGTTTAGCGGCGGCGGATCGTTCATCGGTGAGTCCCCGATAGCGGCCAACATCGCCCATTCCGGCGGCGTGGTCGGGTATGATAATTTGCGCCGCCGCAATGTCGATCCGGCCTTGTTCCGCGAGGCCGAGCGATTCCATGGCGGCGGCATCACGGGACTGCGCTCCGGCGAGATGCCCATCGTCGCCTTGCGCGGCGAAGAGGTGCTGACCCGCGACGATCCCCGCCACCGCTTCAACCTGATGCGCGGGCCTGCAGATCAATCCGCGCCCACCGTGGTGGTGCAACCGACCGTTTACAACACCGCGCCCAACACCCAGGCCCGCACCGAGACCAGGCGCGGCCCGGCAGGCGAGGTGATGATCGACGTCTTCGTCGAGCAAATGGAAAGCTCGATGGCGCGCAAGATCGGACGCGGCGAAGGTTTGGCCCCCACGCTGGAGCGCCGCTATGGCCTTAATCCGGCGGCGGGGGCGTACCGGTGACCATCACCTGGCCCGCCACACTGCCGCTCCCCACTATTGAGGGCTACAGCCTCCGCCCAAGCGAGACGATCCTGCGCACCGAGATGGAGGCCGGACCGGCGCGGCAGAGGAGGCGCTTTACCCAGGCGCCGACCCGCATCGCTGTGCGCTGGCTGATGCGCCGCGAGCAGTTCGCCGTGTTCGAGGCTTGGTACCGTTGGCGCGCCAAAGAGGGCGGGCAATGGTTTCAGATCGATCTTCTCGGCGGCGTCGGCCTCACCACCCACGAGGCCCGCTTCACCCGTCAGTTCGACGCGAGGCTCAAGGGCGGAATCCTGTGGGAGATCACCTCGGAGTTAGAAATCCGCGAGCGCCCGACGTTGTCCGAGGACGCGCTGGCCGTCGCTCTCGATAGCGATCTGATCCTGCTGTTTCGCGACGCAGACGCGCTGCACGCCCTCGTCCATTCCGGGCTGCCCGGACCTTACGTCTGGTAAGCCGGGTTCCATCCATCTTTTCTTTGGAGTAGTCCTATGACGATACAAACCGACCTTCAGACCGCCGTCGCCAAAGTAACGGCTGACAGCGCCACCCTGCACCAGATCGTCCACGGCGCCGCCACGAGTACGGTCACGACCGAGGGTGGCGCGGTCAAGACAGTGGCCAAGGCGCTGGCCGATCTTGAGGCGCTCTGGGAAGCATCTGATATTATTTCCCAGGTCACTGCTCTCAAGGATGCGGCGCTGGCCGCCTACGATAATTTTGACGACCGCTATCTGGGGGCAAAGGCGACCTTGCCCTCGCTCGATAACGACGACAATGCGCTCCAGGCGGGGACCCTATGCCTGTATACGGGCGGGACGATTCCCACCATGATGCTGTGGACCGGAAGCGTATGGTCGGCTGCTTATGTTTCAGCCGAGAATGGCCTGCTGATCTCTAACGCATTGTCAGAATTGGCGTCCGTGGCCGCGACGGCGCGCGCCAACCTGGGCCTGGGAGCGGTGGCGACGGAAAACATCCTCCCGCCGGCGCTGGGCGGCACCGGGGCGGTCGCCGCGCCCGCAGCGCGCGTCAATTTGGGTCTCGGCTCGGCGGCGACACTCGATGCCGGCGCCGGCGCCGGCAACGTGGTCGTGATACAGACCGGCGGCAAGTTGCCCGCGCTCGATGGCTCGGACCTCACCGGGCTTTCCGCCTCCGATCCCGTCGCCCGCGCCAATATCCTGCTCAATGCCTTTCGCCTCGCCGTCGTCGGCGGCCTCTCCGTCCAGGCCATGGCCGACGGCGTGGTTGACGAATTTGAAGATCAAACCGGCGTTGACGACGCAGCATCGACCGGCGAGATATATAACGTGGATAATGATTATTATTCCGCCGGCGCGATCCCGCCGTCCGATTTTGTCCCCGCCATGTCCGCCTACACGGCGGACGGCGTAACCATCTCGGCCTCCGCCGACAATGGCGACCTGGCGTGGAAGGCTTTCAACGACAGCCAATCGTCGTGGTGGCAGTCCCAGATCGATCCGAACTCAACGCCGCAGTGGCTCAAAGTTGATTTTGGGGCCGGGAATTCCAAAGTCGCGACGAAATATA
>MIAA01000020.1:50163-82140 GCA_001830425.1 Rhodospirillales bacterium RIFCSPLOWO2_02_FULL_58_16 | reverse complement strand
TTGTTCACCAGGGAGTTGTCCTTGGTGACGATGGTGACGATGATCGTCTTGTCGTCCTTCTCGGTGACCGCGCCGAGCTTGACGTTGGGATTGCCCCTTGCGACAAGGCTCCGCTCGAAATCCTTGGTCACGTCATCGACGGTTAACTTCCTGTCCACGGAAGTTTGTCCCCACGGGCAGTCGGGGTTGGCGCCGGGGCCGTATCCGTAACCCATTCCGGGGCCATGTCCGTAACCCATGCCTTGGCCGTGCATGCCGTAGCCCCCATGGCCGTAGCCTTCGGGGCCATGAGCGACGACCGGGCCGGCCAGGGCAAGTCCAAGGGCGACAGCGGCGATAAATGCGGTGACGATAATGGTTGTGCGGTTCATGACTGATCTCCTCATGTTGTATCGTTGACGCTGAAAGACAGTCTATCTCCGCCGTGTAACGCCGGTATTTCCGCCGCCAGGTCTTTTGGTTACGCTCTGTTACAAAAGCCGCGCCTGTTACATTCGGTTACCTGATTTTCGCCGATAAAGAGGCTTTCAGAGGTATAATCCGACTATGGACGAATCGCCGCACATCCTGATCGTTGACGATGACCGGGAAATCCGCGACCTTCTGGCGCGGTTTCTGGTCAAACACGGCTATCGGACGACGGCGGTTGCCGGCGGCCGCGAAATGAAACGCGCCCTTGCCGACCGGGCGATCTCCCTGATCGTGCTGGACCTGATGCTGCCGGGAGAAGACGGACTGACCCTTTGCCGCAACCTGCGCGCCGGTTCCGCTATCCCGATCATCATACTGACGGCGATGGGCGAAGAAACCGACCGCATCATCGGCCTGGAGATGGGCGCCGACGATTATCTGGCCAAGCCCTTCAGTCCCCGTGAATTGCTGGCCCGGATCAAGGCGGTGCTGAGGCGCGGCAACGGCTTGCGTAGCGACGAACCCGGCAGGGACTCGCGGCACTCATTCGCCGGCTGGCGTCTTGATCTCGGCAAGCGTGAGTTGCTGTCCCCGGACGGCGTGCTGGTGGGTCTCAGCGGCGGCGAGTTTGAACTGTTGGCCGCCTTCGTCACCCATCCCCGACGCATCCTCAACCGCGACCAACTGCTGGACATAACGCGGGGCCGCGAAGCCCAGCCTTTTGACCGCAGCATTGATGTTCAGGTCAGCCGCCTGCGCCGCAAGATCGAGGCCGACCCCGCCGATCCCGCCCTTATCAAGACGGTGCGGGGAGAGGGATATATCTTCACCGCCGAGGTGGAGAAAATATGATGCGCTTTATTCCCGACACCATCATCGGACGCACGGTGCTCATCCTGTTGCTGGGGCTGATAGGGTCTCAGTTGATTGCGCTGATCCTCTATTCCGGCGACCGCCACAATACGCTTGCCGCCTCCAGGGGGCGGTACGCGGCGGAAGGCATTACGTCCATCGCCGGCCTGGTGGAGAGAACGCCGGCGGCGGAGCGCCCGCAACTGCTCTCATCAATCCATCGCCCCGGCCTTCGCGTCGACTGGTCCCCGGACGCCCCGTTGGTCGCCGAGGCCGGCGCCGACAGGCAGGCCGAAACGGTTCTCTCCTCGCTGCTTGATAATCTGGAAAACATTACTCCCGAACATATCCGCATCGCCGTTATCGACGCGGAAAAATTTGCTCCCGGATTCAATATGGGACACTCCGGAGGGATGCATCGCGGGATGCAGGGCGGGCGCTTCAGCCAACTCTTGCAGGTATCGCTTCGCCTGACCGACGGCAGTTGGCTTAATTTTACGACGCCGTTTGAAAGTTTCGGGCGGTTTTGGACATCGCGTTTATTTCTTGCCGTCATGCTGTCGGCGGCGATGGTGACGGCTCTTTCCGTTTGGGCGGTGCGCCGTTTTACGGCGCCGCTGGAGCTGTTCGCCCGCGCCGCCGAGCGCCTTGGGCCGGATGTCGGCGCTCCGCCGTTGCCCGAAGACGGGCCGCGTGAGGTGCGCCGGGCGTCACGCGCCTTCAACGGGATGCAGGAGCGCCTGCGGACCTTCGTGCGCGACAGAACCCATATGCTGGCGGCCATCTCCCACGACCTGCGGACGCCGATCACCCGCCTTAAATTACGCGCCGAGTTTGTCGGCGATGATGAGCAGCGGAGCAAGATGCTCGCCGATCTGGACGAGATGGAGGCGATGATCTCGTCCACCCTGTCCTTTGCCCGCGACGATGCCGCCGACGAACCCCGCAAGCCGCTCGACCTGACCGCCCTGTTGCAAAGCCTGTGCGACGACATGGCGGATGCCGGTCATGCCGTCGCCTGCCGAAGCGGGGACAGGATCGCCTATAAGGGTCGTCCCTTGGCCTTGCGAAGGGCCTTCGGCAATCTTATCGGCAACGCCGTAACCTACGGCGGCGCCGCCGATGTGACGCTGAAAATAAATGACGGCATGGTCACGGTTACGGTGGATGATGACGGCCCCGGCATTCCCGCCGCAGAGCTGGAAAGGGTGTTCGCCCCCTTCCACCGCCTGGAATACTCACGCAACCGCGAGACCGGCGGCGTCGGCCTGGGCTTGGCCTCGGCCCGCTCGCTGATCCGCGCCCACGGCGGCGACATAACCTTAACCAACCGTCCCGAAGGCGGCCTGCGAGCGACGGTTACCTTACCCCCGGCATGAGTTCACGCCGTCCCTAACGCGGCGCGGCGGCAACCCCGGATGAAGACGTCCAGTTTTCCAGGCGCAATCCTTCAACCCGCTCGAATTCTTTGGTATTATGGGTAACCAGGATCAGGCCTTCGCAACGGGCGTGTCCTGCTATCATCAGGTCATACGGGCCGATAGGAACGCCTTTTCGTTCGAGCGTGGACCGGATTTGACCGTAATGCGCCGCCGCTTTTTCCTCAAAAGGCAGAACTGCCAAACGCGCCGCGAAGCTCTCAATGATATCAAGATTGTGCTCCGGTCTTGCCGATTTTTCGGCGCCGTAAAAAAGTTCCGCCAGACTCACCGATGACATACATAAACGGCCAAGATGTTCATTGAAAATATCCCGCACCTGCAAAGGACGATTTTTGATCGCATAGATGCAAATGTTGGTGTCCAGCATATAGCGCAGCAACTAAACGTCCTCCCTTTCCTGCATGGGCGGCTGACGGCGTTCAGTCATGAAATCACCGGAGACGGCGGGACCGTCAAAAAAACTGTCCCAGACGGAATCGACGGGCGTTATCAAGCGAGCCTGTCCGATCTTGAGGATTTCGACGCGCTTGACCGTATCAGGCAGCGCCACGGCCTTCGGCAGCCGAACGGCCTGACTCTTGTTCGTTGTGAACACGGTTGATTGGGTCATGAATGACTCCCGCAGGATGGTATATCCTCAAGGGATATACCATAATATCTCCCGCACGGGGGAATATGTCAATGAGCAATCCCTACTTTGCCCCCGGCATAAATTCAGTCTTCACCGGGTTGGCGTCGTCCATGGTCCATTCGGCCATTGAGCCGTCGTACAATTTAGCTTCTTTATTCCCCAACAATTCGTACAGCACAAACCATCCCAACGACGCCACATGGCCGGTGTTGCAGAAGGTAATGACCGGCCCCGCAGTCGCAATGCCGGCTTTCCGGTGAAGCGCCGCAGCCGCATCGGCACTGAGAAAAACGCCGCCGTTATTCTCGGTCAACGACGCGATGGGCAGGTTCCCGGCTTCGGGGATAGTCCCCGGACGTTTTACCGACGGGCTTTGGATGATGCCGCTGAACTGTCCCGGACTCCGGCTATCCACCAGATTGCCGCCGTTTCCGGCCCTTTTCACGTCATCAATGGTGGCGACAAACTCCGGCCTGAAAACGACCTTGAAGGTCTTGGCGGCCGGTTTGGTTGCGCCTTTTTCCAAAGGCCGTTGCCGCTTCTTTTGATAGACGGCCATGCCGCCGTCAAGAATCGACACCCGGTCGTGGCCCGCCGTCTTGAAGGTCCAGTAGATGCGCGTGGCGACGGCCATCTCTCCGGCGGAAAGGCCGCCGGGCGCCAGCACCACATGGTCTTCATTGCCGATCCCCAGTCCGCCGATCAACGAAGCCAGATGCGCGGCGTCGGGCAGCATTCCGGGGACGCCGTTTTTAACGACTCTCCAGTAAGGTTCATCATAGTCGGTATGAACGGCGCCGGGAAGGTGTCCGTTCAGGTAGGAGGCCTCATCCCTGATATCCAGGAAAACAACGCCCGGCTTGCCCGGATTGTCGTTCACCCATTCGGCGTTGACCAGCGGCTCCACCGTATCAGTTGCCGCATCGGCAACGCCGGCAAGGGAAACAACCATTGCCATGACGACAAAAATGAGGCGCTTCTTCATTGTTTTCCCCGGATAATTTCCGTTGTTAAGCTATAAAAATGTGCGGTTTCCCGTTAATGTCAACCTCTACGTTCAAAGAGCCGTCAAACAGATGACGGTCACGCATCTTACAGTCCAACGGGATATTCTGCACGGGGAGATAGCGTTCAATATCGCCGAGACGTTCGCGGAGATCGACGAAACGCGCCGCCTTGTCGTCCGGCCATGCCTTGCTTACGCAAGCGGCGGCGAACAGGGCGGCCTGATCCAGCATCCATGAATCGTGTTCTTTGAATTTCCGAACGATATAGTCCCGACTCAGCGCCAGAAAACGTCGCGTACGCTCGTTATTCCTGAAATAAAGCATCGCGGCGTGAAAGAGAAGAGAAGGCGCCGGTCCCGGCATTTGAAAATAGGCGATATCGGCGTCGGCAACGGCATTGCAAACAGGAGAGATATCCGACGCCGGGCAAGTATCGATATCCGTCACCAAAAGGTCCTTGCCGTAAAACTCCATAATTCGCTCACTGATCAAAAAACGGCTGCATGCGAAATAGGTGGCGTTATGATCGTCTTTATTTTCCTCATCGCTGAAACGAAAACGGTCGCCGCCGCTGAATGCGGCCATGAGACCCAGGCTTTCCCCGGTGGCGTTAATAACGTGAATATGAGCGGTGATTGCGGGTTCCATATTTTGAACCGCTGCGGCAAATCGGGGAAAATATTTATCAAAATAAATTCCGTTGCAGGCGGCGAGGATAACCAGGGGAGCGGGACATGTCTTCCTTTTGCCATCATCCATGACAAGCGTTTGCGGCGGCGGTGGTTGGGAAGAGAGAAATCCGGGCGGCTCCAGGAGCCAAGCCTGATTGGCCATATAAGCCAGATAATTGGTTATAAAAACCGTGTCGTCGGCGAACATGTCCTGGGTCTGCATGGCGAATTTAAGTCCGCGACGAAGATGGAAGGAGGCCCCTTCAAGATCAAAACCGGACGCCAGCCGGCATCCTTCCGCATATTCCGAGATGCCGCGAAAGGCGCTGTCCTCGGCAGTTGACTGATAAAAGGCTTTGATCACGTCGTATTGTTTTTTTTCAAGGAGATGATTCAACGCGAGGAAAAGCAGGCTGGCGGCGTCCTTGTGTGATCGGTGCCTTTGCCCCAACAGGCTGAAGGTTCTCTCCGCCCGCCCCAGGTGAAGCAGGCATAAAAGCAGAAGCCGCCATGGTTCGTCCGGCGCATCGTCGGCGCCTGCCAGCGGAAGCAAAAGATCAACGGCGTCGCCATAGGCGGCGGCGTCCATAAGGGACCGTATCTTATCGAGAGGTTTGGAAGCGCTATGCAACTCGGTGCCCTCTTGGATTATTACGCTCATCAAAACGCCCACATCCCAAGCAATTGCCTCTTAATTAGGCAGCAACTTAACCGTCAATCCATTTCACATAAATAACGGCCAAGCCGCAATACCCTGATTTTACGCCGTTTTCGCGCCGGCTGCTGGATTGGCACAAACTCTGCAAACATGGGCTGGTGATATTCAGCGCGGTCTGTGCTATTTAACTCCGACGTTTGCGGAACGTATCAACTCTAACATCGAGGCGCGATTTCATGAAGAAGATCGAAGCCATCATCAAGCCCTTCAAGCTGGACGAGGTCAAGGAGGCCCTTCACGACATAGGCCTTCAGGGAATCACCGTCATCGAAGCCAAAGGCTTCGGTCGCCAGAAGGGACACACCGAACTCTACCGGGGCGCCGAATATGTAGTCGACTTCCTGCCCAAGGTGAAAATCGAACTTGTGCTGGAGGACAATCTGGTGGAAAGAGCCATCGAGGCCATTCAACAGGCGGCGTATACCGGCAAGATCGGCGACGGCAAAATTTTTGTCATCCCGGTTGAAGACGCGGTGCGGGTGCGCACCGGCGAACGGGGCGGAGAAGCCATATAAAGGGGCGCCGCATAAGGCGGACGCCCGGTATCAATATTATTCCTGTGTAGGGGGAACTTAAGACCATGTCCATGAACTGCAAGAATCAAGCGGATGTCCTCAAGGCGATCAAAGACAACGATATACCGTTCGTCGACCTGCGCTTCACCGACACTCGCGGCAAGTGGCAGCACCTGACGATGTGCTCCGACTTCATCAATGACGACTCGTTCACCGACGGCATCATGTTTGACGGCTCGTCCATCGCCGGCTGGAAAGTGATCAACGAATCAGACATGTCATTGATTCCCGACGCCAAGACGGCGGTGATGGACCCCTTCTGCGCGCAGCCCCAGATGATCCTGTTCTGCGACGTCATCGAGCCGACCACCGGCCAGGCCTATGGACGCGACCCGCGCTCTTTGGCCAAGCGGGCGGAAGCCTATCTCGCTTCCACCGGCATCGGCGACACCGCCTACTTCGGCCCCGAGGCCGAGTTCTTCGTGTTCGACGCCGTGCGCTTTGACGTCTCGATGAATCATACCTTCTACGAGTTTGATTCCGATGAAGGTCCATACGTCACCGGCAAGATCCTGGCCGAGGGCAACATCGGCCACCGTCCCCCGGTCAAGGGCGGCTATTTCCCGGTGCCGCCCGTGGATTCCAGCCACGACCTGCGCGCCGAGATGATCACCGTGATGAAGGAAATGGGCCTGACCATGGACAAGCACCACCACGAGGTGGCGCCCAGCCAGTCCGAACTGGGCATGGTTTTCGACACCCTGGTGCGCAGCGCCGACAACGTGCAGATATATAAATACTGCACCCATATGGTCGCCCACACCTACGGCAAGACGGCGACTTTCATGCCCAAGCCCGTGATCGGCGACAACGGCTCGGGCATGCATACCCACCAGTCCATCTGGAAGAACAAAAAGCCCATCTTCGCCGGCTCCGGCTACGCCGATCTGTCCGACACGGCGCTCCACTACATCGGCGGCATCATCAAGCACGCCAAGGCGCTCAACGCTTTCACCAACCCGTCAACCAACAGCTACAAGCGCCTGATTCCCGGCTTCGAGGCGCCTGTGCTGCTGGCTTACTCGGCGCGCAACCGCTCGGCAAGCTGCCGCATTCCGTTCTCCTCCTCGCCGGCCGGCAAACGGGTCGAGGTCCGCTTCCCCGACCCCACAGCCAACCCTTATCTGTCGTTCGCGGCGATGATGATGGCGGGCCTGGACGGCATCCAGAACAAGATCAATCCCGGCGAAGCCATGGACAAGAATCTGTACGACCTGGAACCGGAGGAACTGAAGGACGTCCCCACCGTCTGCGGCTCGCTGCGCGAGGCGTTGACCACCCTGGACGCCAACCGGGACTTCCTCAAAAAGGGCGACGTGTTCTCCGACGACGTCATCGACGCCTACATGGCCCTCAAGTGGGAAGAGGTCTACAACTTCGAACACACCCCGCACCCGGTCGAGTTCAAGATGTACTGGTCGTCATAAAACAATCGGCGATCCGATCAAACCAACGGCCTCCGCCAGCAATACCGTCGGGGGCCGTTTTTTTTAGAGAGCGCGTCAGGATTGATTAACCCCATTAAGCTCTAATCTGAAAACAAGGCGTGGATGGCCGTGACAAGCACGGCCATGACGGTTTCATTTACTTTGTCATGCACGGGCTTGACCCGTGCATTCACGTCTTTCTTGTACGAAAACGGCGCGAGGATAAAGACGTGGATTGCCGAATCACCCCCGGACTTGATCCGGGGGCCGGCCATGACGATTTTGCGTATGTATAATGTCAACGGTAAATATCAATAACCGCTGGTATTAATAGTAACACAGAGATCACAGAGCAAGGCACAGAGAAGAAAGAACGTAAAAAAACTCTACACAACTTGCGCGAAGTTAATTTTAATTCTTTTTTCTTCTCTGTGATCTCTGTGGTTAAACCAATCTATAAAAATTCGTCTGAAAACAAGGTTGGCTGGGGCGCCAGGATTCGAACCTGGGAATACCGGTATCAAAAACCGGCGCCTTAACCGCTTGGCCACGCCCCATCACCTTGTCAACATACGCTCAACCGCATTGCGCCTCAAGAGGCCGCAAGCAACGGCGCCGCCGTCACCCACCATTTCGGATATTTTGCGGCCAGCCGACCGACGGCGGCGGCGGCCTCGTCCTCTTCGGCGAAGAGAGCGAAACAGGTGGCCCCGCTGCCTGACATGCGGGCCAGCAGGGCGCCGTCCTGATCCTTGAGCGCCGCCAGCGCCGTTCCGACTTCCGGGGCCAGCCGTTGCGCCGCCTCGGTAAGGTCATTGCGTCTGGAAGCAAGCACCTGCGCCAGGGCGCGGGCATCGGCGGGCGCTTCGCTGAACGGGGCGGGTTGAGAGAAGTCGCCGTTGCGGGCGGAAAATACCGCCGGCGTCGATAACGGAACGCCGGGATTGACCAGCGCCAGCCACGCCGGAGGCAACGGCGGCGCCTTGGAGATGATCTCGCCGACGCCGCTTACAAAGACGCACCCCCCGGCAAGACACACCGGCACGTCGGCGCCCAGCCGCAAGGCGATTTCGGCCAAGGCCTCGGCTTCAATATCAACGCCCCACAAATGAATGAGGGCTTTGAGAGCGGCGGCGGCGTCGGCCGATCCCCCGCCCAGTCCCGCCGCCGCCGGCAGCCGCTTGACCAGGGTTATGGCGGCGCCCTTGGCGCTTTTCCCGGTCGCCGCCGCCAGTTGCCGCGCCGCCTTGAGCGCCAGATTTTCCGGGCCGGCGGGAACGGCATCAGCGAACGGTCCCTCGACTTTCAGCGTCAGGCCGGTCGCCGGCGAAGCGGTCACCGTATCGCCTACGCCGGCGAAGGTGATCAGACTGTCCAGATAATGATAGCCATCGTCGCGCCGGCCGGTCACATGAAGGTACAGGTTGACCTTGGCCGGAGCCGAAAAAAGACGGGCGTCAGCCATCCTTGCCGTCTTTTTCAACCAGCCCTTTCTTGATCTTCATTTCGATGGTGGAGAGCAATTCCGGATCGGGCTTGAGACTGAGCGCCCGACGCCACTGAAAACGGGCTTCCTGCTTGCGCCCCACCTTCCAATAGGTATCGCCCAGATGATCGTTGATGACCGGGTCCTGCGGACGCAACTCGATGGCGCGCTCCATTTCGCGAACCGCCTCTTCGTAGTTGCCGAGCCGGTAAAGCACCCAGCCCAGGCTATCGACGATAAAGCCGTCGGTAGGACGTAATTCAACGGCCTTCCTGATCATGTCCTTGGCGCGATCCAGATGCATCCCCTGATCGACCCAGGAATAGCCGAGATAATTCAGCACATAAGGCTGTTCCGGCTCGAATTCGAGGGCCTTGAGGAAATCGGCCTCGGCCAAGGGCCACTGCTTGGAACGCTCGCGGGCGATGCCGCGCGAATAGAAAAGCAGCCAATGCTTTTTTGTAGGCTCGCCGATGCGGGCCACCGCCCCGTCGAAAGCCTTCGCCGCCTCGGCAAAGCGTTCGCGGCGGCTCAGGATATTGCCCAGGCTGACCAGAGATTCCTCTTTGTCGGGTTCGGCGGCGGCCATGGCGGTAAGTCGCTTGATCGCCTCATCGGTCTGATTCATTTCATCCAGATTGGTCGCATGATTGAGGCGGGCCGTCCACGAAAACGGCGAATCCGGACGGATGGATTCATAAACACTATTGGCAAGCTTCAAGCGTCCGTCGGCTTCAAAAATATCGGCCAGCAGGATTTGCATGACCGCAAAATCAGGCTTCAGATGCAGCGCCATGCGCCCCAGGACCAGCGCCGTTTCCTGGGCATTCTGCTGGCTTAGGGAGCCGGTGATGCCGAACAAGCCCTCGGCGACGCCGTCAACCGCCGTCGCTACCTCCGGCGGAGGAACGGCCTTCTTTTCAATCCTGGCCAAGGCGTGGGCAAGAATGCGCGAATCGGGATGCGCGGCGATGTACGTCTGATAAAGAATTTTGGCCTCGCCGGTCTTGCCCCGGCGCTCAAGCAGATTGCCGAACAACTGCGCCAAACGCAGCGACACGCCGCCCTGGCTTTTAACGGCGTCCATGAAGCCTTTCTCGGCGGCGTCGGCGTTGCCGGCCACGTCGTTGATAAGGGCCGAATGAAGGTCATGAAGGGCCTTTGATCCGTTTTTTTCATCCAGCCCCTTGAGGGCCTCAATAGCGTCTTCCGCCGACTTGCCCATGCCGATGCGCGCCCAAGCGCTCACCACCGGCGTCACATACATATTGATGCCGTGCTCCGGCAGGGACGTCATCCGCTTCTCGGCCTCGGCATAGCGCCCGTTCTTGATGTCGTCCACCGCCAACAGCATGGCGGCGATGGGTTCCTTGTCATTGGCCTCGATGACGCGGCGAGCCAGCGGCGCCGCCTCGCTCATGCGCCCCTCGGCGGTCATCAACACGAAGGTGCGGCGCAATAGGTCCGACGTATCCGGGGACTTTTTCAAAGCCTCCCCCATGAAATCGGCGGCAATCGACATATCGCGACCGGCTTGAGCGTGGCGACCGGCAAGAAAATTCCCGGACAACGACCGGCCCTGTTCAACAGGCTCGCCGGGAATGCAATCATCACCCTTGGGACAAACCTTGATCAGCTCTTTAACCGAGGCGTCGGTTCCACCGACGTTGCCCGACACGCAAGCCGTCGGCAGCAACGCCGCCAGGGCGACGCAGGCAGTACGGCGCGACAAGTTGATTATCGTTTCAAACATTTATTAATTCTCTCAAGAGCCGGATGTTCTCCTACCTCATCGTCCGCGCAAAGTCCACCGACAGAAATTTACCGACCGCCGAGTCTCAAGGCGTAAAATCACGCCCCGTAAGCAGCTTCCACGCATTGCGATAAGCGATGTTATGCTTCGCCTCCTCAGGTAGATCGCGCAGGATCAGGCGCAGGTTATCCACCCGCTTCCGCCAAAAATCCGTCAGCCGGGGCCGCCCGCCGCCGTAATCCATGCCGGCCACGAAGCGGTCGCTGAACTCGACGAAAATCGCCTTATAGGCGGGATCAAGCGTACTGCTCTGCGACAAGGCCGAGGTCGTCCAGATCACGGTATCCAACAGCTTGATGCCGCAGTCATAAATACGCCCCGGCTCGCCTGTCGAGATGTCGAAAAACAGGTTGGGATAAGTCGCCAGCAGACGCCGCACATAATCCGGCGTAAAACGCTTCTGCCGGCTTGGATATCGGAGCTGGCCGAAATGAGCCTGAATCACCCGCGCCTTGGGATAAGCGCCGAGCATCTTTTCCAGGGTATCGAGCCTCACATCCTCCGGCTCATTGTGCATCAGGAAGGGAATGCCTGTTTCCGCCGAGAGCGCGAACAGCCGATGCCCGTTGGGCGCATCGAGAGAAATATCCACCTCACGATCCAGCCGTTCCTCCTTGCATTCGTTTTGCGACAGGTAATGACGGAACTCGAACTCGCCCATGATCGCATAATCGCCGGATTTGACCTGTGTTTCGGTCTGCTCGATCATGCCCGATTTCTGCTTGCGCCAGTTCTCGCTGATGCCGGCGTTGGAAGCGAGAATGAAGCGGTCAGGGTGCGCGTTGACCGCTTCGTGCATGTGATAGCCCCAACGGTAGCCTTGAGGCGGCTCGCTTTCGCCCTTCGGAGCCTGGTTGGCGTCAAAGGCGATCAGCGCCACGCCCAGATCGTCCATCTTGGCCAATGTTTCCGGTTGCAAAAGATCATCCTCGGCCTGTCGGCGCGAAATAGTGCTTTCCAGATCAATCAGGGGGATGACGTCCTTATCAAGAAAGAAACGCAGCCGGTCATGCCACTTTGCTTCCATCTCCGAACGTGAATATTTCAAGGGAACATTGTCTTCGGCCCGCAAGGAGCCGACATTAAACGCAACAGCGGCCGCCGACGCCGAAAGGAAGCATCCGATTATCAGAATGTTTTTGCTCAATTCCAAACGCCTTTCTGACCGGCTTGTGTGTTTTAACCACAGAGGCGCAGAGGCGCAGAGAAGATCAAGCAAAGTTATCTTCCTGCTTTTTCTTTTTCTCTCTATCCTCCTCTGTGTCTCAGTGCCTCTGTGGTCCATAAAATGGTGTTTCTTTCAGTCAACGCGCCGGAAATTCCGGGGGCAAATACCATGGGTAAATAATGTGTACCCGTAATTCCGTAATCCTTAAAGGAGCAACAAAATGATAATCGGGATATCAAGCAAGAACTTATTTCGTGGATCATGCGTTTTCGTTGTGTTGCTGGTTTTGTTTATCATGGCGTTTTCGGTTGAGAGCGCCCGGGCCGAAGAACCAAGCCTCTCCGGGTTTGATCCCAGCCTCTCCGGAGTCTGGGATGGCAAGCACATCCATAACGACGGTCAGGCTACCGTTCAGTTCAGTATGATTCTGCATGTCGATGCCGATATCTGCTTCGGCGGAACCGAGGAACCCAGAACCTTAGGCAATCCTCCCGCCAAGAAGCTTTACGCTTCGGTCGGTTGCGAAATAATTAAAACGCCCGAGGGCCTGCAATTTAAATTTAAGAAAACCTATGACGGGCAAAGCGGGGTAAATTACTCCGTAATATACGAAGGGTTAATTTCGCCGGACGCCCGCTCGGTAGCGGGAACTTGGCGGCAGATGACCTCCGGTGCGTCGGGGGCCTTTGAAATGAACATTATCGGCAGTTGCCAGAAGCAGATGTAGCGCAAAGTTCCGATTACACGATACTGCCCCTCCCCCCCTACTCCTTCCGCCAGTTTTCCACCCACAGCGTGCTGGGGTCCTGGTGGCCGGTGGGGACAAGTCCCTTCAGCCATGTCGGCAGGATATAAGGCTCGGCGAGGAAGTACAGCGGGATCACCGGTAACTCCTCAGCATAGATTTCCTGCAACCGTCGCCACATATCCTTGCGCTTGGGGCGGTCCAGTTCGACCTCGATCCGGTCAACCAGCGCATCCATTTCCTCATTGACGAAGCCCGTATAATTCTGGCCGGCGAAGTTGTTGGCGGAGCTCGGGATATGGGCCGAGTGCAGGGTCGTCCTCGGCACACTCTCCGGCGCGCTGATCCAGGCGTACATGGCCATCGCCGAATACTTGCGCTCGGTCAGCGTCCGGCCGAAAAAGACGCGGGCCGGCTGGTTGTGAATGCGCACGTCAACGCCCTGCGCCTTCCACTGGTTCTGCAATACCTGCTCGACCATTTCGCGGGTGCGGTTGCCGGCGGTGGTCATGATCTCAAGCGTCAATGTCTCGCCCTTGGCGTTGCGGCGCGGCCCTTGCGAGGCCGGATTCCATCCGGCTTCCCTCAATAACCTCCCCGCCAGATCGGGATCAAACGGATACTTGCGCACATTGTCGTCATAGACCCAGTCCAGCGGATTAACGGAAGAGTGCGCCACAGACAGACGACCGACGAACAGTTGTTTGCTGACGGTTTCGCGGTCGATGGAGTGGATCAGCGCCCGGCGCACCCGAATATCCTTGAGGATCGGATTATCCAGATTAAAGTCGATGTGTTCGTAGATCAGCCCCGGCTTGTAAATGATGTTGAAATCGCGCCCGTGGCGCTTCTCGAAGGCCAGCGCCTGATCAACGGTGAGGCCCAGTTCGCCGGCGATCATGTCGATGCCGCCGGACAGGAGGTTGGCCTCCAGCGCCGCCGTATTGCCGATGACGCGCACGATGATGCGCCTGAAGCGCGGCTTTTTCCCCCACCATTTGGGATTGGTCTCCAGCACTATGTGCGAGCCGCTCTCTACCTTGGTTATCAGGTAGGGGCCGAAGTAAAGGCCCTCATTCGTAGTGTCGGCGTCATAAGCGGTGCGGTTCTTGTATTCCTTAGGCTCGGCGAAGGCCGACTCGTCAAGATGAGCCGGCAGCAGATTAAAGTTGTTGATGGCGTTGTACTCGAAGGTCAGCTTGTCGAAATGCATGGTGAAGGTTTTTTCGTCCTTGACGTCGATCTTGTAGAGGGAGCGGTAGAACTCCATATCGCTGACGCCGCTTAACGGGTGCCTGCCCACTTTCCAGGTAAAGACTACATCCTTGGTGGACACCGGCACGCCGTCTCCCCATTCGGCTTCGGGACGGATCGTGTAGGTGACGGCGATGCCCTTCTTGCCCATGGGGTCGCGCTCGGGAACGGCCAGTCCGTTGTCGATGGTCGGCAAGGTGACGCACAACATGCATGTCAGTTTCCACTCGGCATCATAGGCGGTGAAGGGACGCCGCGTCATCGCCAGCACATAGGTCTTGGCCATCATCGAATCGATATTGGGATGGAACGACGCCGGGAACTGGGTAATGCCGATCACCAGCTCGTCATCGGCCTTGCCGGCGTGGGCGGGAGAAGCGGCAAAAAACACCGATATCAGGGCAATAAATACAAGCTTCATCATGCAGCCGGCACATCATATGAAATTGGGGTGGACCATATCCTCATCGGGATTGAACGCATCCCAGAGCGCCTTGTTCAGCGGATCAAGCTTGCAGCCGGACGGACACTTACGCAGGTCGATCCGATCAAGACAGTCCCTGCGTTGCGGCGATCGCCAAATCTCCTGAAACGAGTTCTTGTAAATGTTGCCCATGGTGAAGCCGCGCCCCTTCAGGTTGCCGCACATCTCCACATTGCCGTCCTCGTCAAGGTAAGGCGATAACGGCGTCGCGTGGCATTTCCTGTAATAGCGTCCGTCATTGGTCTTGAATTGCAGGACTTCCCTGAACTGCGGATACTTGGCGTAGACCTTGAAGCCGCCCCGGCTTTCCGCCCGGGCCTGTTCCATGAAACCGAAAACCTCATCAAGCGGCGCCTCGTTCTCGGGATGAGCCGGATTGAGTTCATTCTTGTAGGCAGGCTTGATGGTCATGTAATCAACGCCCAGTTCACGATAAAAGCGGGCGGCTTCGGGCAGTTGCCGGTAGTTCCATTGATTGGTGACGAACTGCACGCCGACGACGGGGCGGCGCGACGCGGCGCGATACGCCAGAAGCCGGCCGAGATTGGCGATGACCACGTCAAAATCGTCGCCGCCGTGGCTCTTTCGGTGTACTTCCGCCGACGCGGCGTCGATGCTGCCGCGCACGAAGAAGCAATACTCGGCCAGCGCCTCGATGACCGCCGGAGTCCGGGTCGATAAATTAGTGAAAATGCCGATATCAAGGCCGAGCGCCGCGAGGCGCTCAAGGTAGGGAATGAACTTCTTGTGAAGCGTCGGCTCCCCGTCGCCGACAATGGTGACGGCCTGAAGGCCGATGGCGCGAGCCTCCGCTATCGCCTCGATCAGGCGATCATCGGCATTGACGGCGCGTTGCCCGGCGTCGCCGGCGCGACCCGCCTGGTTCCAGTTGATGTAGCACCATGGGCATTTGTGATTACAGTAGTTGGTAAAGCCGATGGTCATATGCACCGGCCTTGTATCGCCCGTGGTTTTCAGTTCAAAGACCCGGTCTATATGCGAGAACACCTTGCGGGGATTTTGGAAATCCTCGAAATCGGGTTCGACACGTTCCTCGATTTTAGGCATAGCGTCCGCTTTCATATCCGGCCCGGCGCCGCGTCAATGACTTCGCTGCGGCGATACAGCTTATTGACATGAGAGCGCAACAGCAACCGTCCGAGACCATTAATCGACGTGCCGTACTGCTTGAGATACGCGGCGATCAGTTCTCTCTGGCCGTCATCATGGTCAATGCGGATGGTCACGCCGCCTTGGATACGATAGTTGAGCGGATCATCCTTGAAAAGATTCCCCTCAAGCGAAACGAAGTCGAAGTCAAATCGCTCAACCGTTCCCCTGTCGGTCTCGGTCAGATGGGTCTTGCGCAACAGGCTGTAACGGGCGAGCTGCGCCAGATAAAGTTCGATCTCCGGGGTCAACACGAAAGCTGAATGCAGCAGATCGCATGCGGCGGCGAATGCGATGTCGTGCATGTCCTGCTGACGCAGGAAGAAGGCCATGGCGCGATACTTGTAGAGTTCTCCCGAGCCGAGTTCGCCGCTGACATGGCGCTCGATTATGCCCGGCTGAACCAGCCACGCCGCAAGCGCGGCGCGATCCTGCCACAGCTTGTCTTGGTTCTCGCGCATGTAGCCGTCAAAAATGTCGCGCAGGCTGCTGTCTGTCGCGCTTGCCAGTTCATGGCAACGCCGGACAAACTGCGAGCGCTTGACGCCGTAGAGTTTCAGAAACGCCGCCAATTCGGCGAATACGCCCGAGTTGTGAAAAAGTTCCACCGAAAGGCTGAGGCTGCGGCATGCGAGGTAATCCTCAAAGGCAAGCGTATCGTTGGCGACGCAAATCTCCTCGACCTCGGCAATCGGCACGCGGTCGCCGAGAATCTCATAAACGCCGAAACAACGCGGCAACGTGCGCCAGCGGGTCTGCATGCCGTGGCGCCGCCGGGTTTCCCGCGTTTCGATATCGGTGCCGGGCAGCATCATGGTCTGATAAGTGAGAACGTCATTTATGTCGGCATCGACCATGGTTTGCACGCTGCGGAAATGGCCGTCGCGGCTGTCGCCCGGCAGGCCGAGGATGATCTCGCAGTAAGAATTGGCGCCGGTCAGCTCGGCCTGCTTTCCGATCTCGATGATCTGATCGACAGAGATGTTTGAGCGCCGCACGTTCCTCAACACCGCTTCATCGGCGCTTTGGATCGATACGGTAAGGATCATCGCGCCGTTAAGGATGCGGGCGGCCTCCAGCACGCGCTCCTTCTGGTTCTTGCCGGACGAATTCTGGACATAACGCGGCCAACCTTTCCTGCTTTGGTATTCGGCGATCAGGCGACAGGTTTTAAGGTCCTCCTTATACATTCCAAAATTTGAATCGGTGATCAGAAGATCGGGATTAGTGGTGCGCTCCGAGATGTAATCAAGGTCCGCCCTTATGTTGTCGTGATCCTCCCAACGCACCTTGTTGTAGTACTTTGTCCCCTCGATGCAGAAATTACACTGAAAGGGACAGCCGCGATTAGTTTCGATCATCGGAATAAGCACGCCGTCGAAGAACTTGTCCATCAATCCGGCGCGATAGGGCGAGGGAGTCAGGGCAAGGCTCGGCAGGCGCTCCATGAGCGGCCCGAACACATGCTCGCCGTTTCTGAGGTAGTGAACCGAAGGCAGCTTTTCGCCGCCGTCCCGCAATGTTTTCGCATCCCAGTTCAGTTCGAAAAGCCGCTTTAGAAGACCGGCGCAGGCCTGTTCGCCTTCCTTGTAAACATAGAAGTCGATTGCCGGATGTTGAGCCAGAAAACGCTTCTGCTCCGACTCATCCACCGGAAAATTAGGTCCGCCGAAGATAATCACGATCCCCGGAGCGCGTTGCTTCAGTTTCGCGGCAAAGGCATGCGCGAGGCGTACGTTCCAAAGATAACAGGAAAATGCGGCGACTTGCGGCGACTCGTCATCAATGCTTCGCGCCAGGTCTTCAGGATACTTGAACAGTTCAACGTCAATAGCGTCGCCCAGGACCTTCTTGGCATGGGAGGCCACCAGGGCGGCGCCGAACGGAAAGGTATTCGCCGCGACCACCTGACCCGTATGGGTGAGGTCGGAAAACGTCACCTTAATCCCCAACGCCTGTTCCTCCGCTCTGAGAGATTACCATGCGCTCAACTCCCGTTATTTGTCTACGGCATCGACATCAGCAATTCTCATTATGGCAAAAATCAAGCTCCTCTCCCCTTGAGGGAGAGGTTGGGTGAGGGGTCTTACCGCCGGCAGGCGGGACAAAAACTCCAGTGTTCATGCGGCGCTGGCGCCGGTCGGAGTCTCTTGCGCGTGGACACGCGCCCCCTCACCCTAACCCTCTCCCGCGAGGGGAGAGGGAAAACATCGCCATAATTAGAATTGCTGTATCGACATCATGCTCCTTGACGGCATGATGCCGACAACGGCCTACTGAACAATGGGATTCAAGATTGAAATATAACTATGCGGATTTTGGGCCTCTCCTTCGACTATCACGACGCGGCGGCGGCGCTTCTGGTTGATGGAGCGCTGGTGGTCGCCGGGCAGGAGGAGCGCTTCACCCGCCGAAAGCACGACGCCTCGTTGCCCGTAAAATCGATTGAATTCTGCCTTTCGGAAGCCGGGCTGGCTTCATCCCAGATCGACTATGTCGCGTTCTACGAAAAGACCGCGCTGAAATTCGACCGCATTGTGCGCTCATCAATCCGGCGGGATCGCGCCTACCTTCAAGATACGCTGGCCTCGTGGCTGCGGGAAGAAAAGTTCGACGTAAGGCGGCGCATTGCAGATGCCGTTCCTGTCGCGCCCTCACGCATCATCTCGTATTACCACCATGAATCCCATGCCGCTTCGGCCTTCTTTTGCTCACCGTTCAATGAGGCTACGGTTTTGACTATTGACGGCGTCGGAGAGAACGAAACCGCCGGCGTCAGCATCGGCAAAGGCGCCGAACTGAAACGGCTGACATCGATTGAACTGCCTCATTCACTCGGCCTTCTTTACAGCGCCTTCACCGCGTTTCTCGGCTTTGAGGTGAACGAGGGCGAATACAAGGTCATGGGCATGGCCGGGTTCGGGCAGCCGCGTTTTCTTGATGATGTCATGCGCCTTATTACATTGAAACCGGACGGCGGCTTCAGGATCGACCAAACCTGCTTTGAGTTCCTCTGCCCGAAAGACCTGCCCTACCGGCAGGAACTGATCGAGCGCTTCGGTCCTGCGCGCCAGGCGGAGAGCATGTTCGCCGTTCAGCCCGGCCCCGGCATTGATGATAACGTCTTGTCGCTCAGTCGCCGCTATGCCGATATCGCCGCCAGCATCCAGAAGGCCGCCGAGAATGTGATCATGCACATGGCGGCCAAGGCGGTTGAGCGCACCGGCATACGCAACCTGTGCATGGCGGGCGGCGTCGCCCTCAACTCTCTTGCCAACGGCCGGCTCATTCGTGAATGCGGCTATCCGCTCTATGTCCACCCGGCGGCCGGCGATGCGGGCGGAGCGGTAGGCGCTGCGCTTCTCTGCCACCATAAGACGACGGGCGGGGCGCGAACCGCGCCGCTTACCTGCGCATATTTGGGACGCGCCGCATCCGAACAGGAAATCAAGGCCGCCATCGCCGCAAGCGGCTTCTTGAAGGTTGAAACGGCCCATGACGACGATGCGCTGGTCAATCGCGTCGCCGATTTACTGGCCGGCGGCGCGGTGATCGGCTGGTTTCAGGGCCGTGCGGAATGGGGGCCGCGCGCTCTGGGATGCCGCAGCATTCTGGCCGACCCCACGCGCACGGAAATGCAGAGGCGAGTGAATGAGAGCATCAAGTTCCGCGAGCCTTTCCGTCCCTTCGCCCCCGTGACGCCGGTCGAAGTCGCCACAAGCTATTTCGACATGCCCGAGGTGACTGATCCCGCTTCGCCGGAATATTTCATGCTGGCCGTACATCCGGTGCGTCAGGAAATGCGTCATCTGCTCCCGGCCATAACCCATGCCGACGGGACCGCCAGGGTGCAGGTGGTGTCATCGGACAGCCACCGCCTCTATCATGCTCTTCTTCATGCGTTCGGTCGAAGATCGGGCGTGCCCGTGCTGCTCAACACATCATTCAATCTTCGCGGCGAGCCCATAGTTGATACGCCCGCAGATGCTCTCAAGACCTTTGCCTTCAGTGGTCTTGATGCGGTAGTGCTTGGCCGCCACATCGTGTTCAAGGGGCTTGATCTGTAATGAGCGTACGCCCATGACCGCCGCCATCGTCATGCCGATAGCCCCGTTCGACCCGGAGCGTTTGCCGCAACCGCTGGAATCGGTTTTCCTTCATCTCGCCCGTCGCAATGAATCTACGGCGCAATGTTTCGCAACGCCGGCGCTCATTCCTCTCTGCCAAGGCCTGCTGGGATCGTCAACGCCGGTGGCTCCCCTGACATTTGACGGTCTTGCCGATCATGCCGAGGTCTACTTCATCCACCTCGGCGTCGCCCCTCAATTGAAAGCATTCAGATTCGCGTCAGGTTGCCGCATTTACATGGTCGATGAATCCGGCGGCATTCACTCCCTCAACCGTGCGCTGTCGGAGTTTGACGATCCGGAGCTTAACGCCCATGTATTCAACCGTCTGGGGCCGCGCGACGCCGAGAGCGCCTCCGCTTTTTTTCATTTCCCGTTCGGCTACCTTTACCGCGATGTCTCATGGGGGCCGATTAATGCCTTCGGACACAGGCATGAGCATGATCTGCGAACGCTCGCCGACCGTCCGCGCACGCACAAGGTCATTCTCGGCTATGGCGGCTCCGCCGCCTGGGGTTGGGGCTGCCTGCCGCATCAGGTCTGGACCGGCGTGCTGGAGCAAATTCTGAATGCGCGTATGAATGAGATGGGCGGCGACCTGAGTTTCAGCGTCATCAACCTCGCCGGGCCGGGCCATGTCATCATCCATGAAATGATCACCCACATGCTGCACGCCCATCGGGTCAATCCCGATCTGGTTATTACGCTTGACGGCACAAATGATCTCTGGAACGGCCAGATGTGCGATCCGTTCCTGGTGGCGCACGATGTTGTCTATCAGGAGGAACAGGAACAGTGGGCGCAGATTCTGCATCAATCTTCCGACCGTCCGCGCGCCTATGCCGGCGGCGGCGACATCAAGCGCGGCATCAACCAGCCGGGCGTCAATATCAGGGCTTACGTCGCCCGCGTTCGTCAATTCAGGGCAATGATCGAGGCTTCAGGCGCAAAGTTCATTTGGGCGTTACAGCCCATGCTGTTTTCTAAATCAGGTCTGCATAGGCTTGAAACCGGCATACCGACAAAATGGACAAACGCCGACAAGGAAATCCGGGTTAATATGCCTCTACTCTTTGAACTGCTGAACCGGGAATTGCCGATGCATGACCGTGATGTTTTTGTTAATATTCACGAGGCTTTCAAGCCGCTCGAATCAGACGCATTCTGTTTTTGGGATATCGTGCATCCCTCGCCCGGCGGACATAAGCGGATTGCCGAGATTCTTGCGGCGCGAATTGAAGAGAGCCTGTTGCCAAAATGGATGAACGCATGACGGAACCGCAAAAGCAGAACACCGCGCCGGCGGCGGCAGGCCTGAACATTTATGTCCGACAGGCTGCGCACATCAACGGCATCATCAGGCAATGCCTGAATGAGCGGGCCTGGTTCGCCGCCCTGTTTCTCATTTTATGCTATCCGGCCGTAGTTCGACTGGCGGTGCGCGTCGCACGCGAGTCGAAAGCTGAAGACAAGCGTTCGCCCTTTGTCTATGTCATGCGGTGAGCAAAGCAAAGGGAAACCCGATGGCGGACGACAGCAACCTCATATCAACCGCCGAGGCGCGGGATTTGTTTCCGGGATTCAATGCGCCCGGAACCACCCTCGCCATATCGGCGGCGCCGCTGATGAACTTTACGTCAACCGAATTGCCCATGCTGTTTGCTTACGAACAATTGATCCTTGCCGCCGTCGTGCATGACATAGCGCCGAAATGCGTGATCGAATTCGGCACCGGCCAAGGCGCGGGAACGCTGTTGCTTGCGGCAAATGCCGGAGACGATGCGGAAATACATACGGTTGACCTCGACCCGGCGGCCCGCAGCGACTATACGGCAAAAATCCTGCGCGACGACGATGATGTCGGCGCCGCCTACAAGGCGAGCGCATGGCGCAATCGCGTTAAGCAAATGCTGGTGCGCCCGAACGAACCCGCCGCCGGCTTCGCCCATCTGAAGGGACGGGTAGATTTCGCCTATATTGACGGCGACCATACCTATGACGGCGTTCGCACCGACACCCTTATCGCGCTTGATATCATTAAGCCCGACGCCACCCTGTTGTGGCACGATTTCTATGATTTCCCCGGCTATATCCGTGAAGGCCGCGCCAAGCGCGGCGTGTTCCCCTGGCTGAACGAAATGGCGGCAAAAGGCGAATTCAGCCTGTACCATATATCGGGAACCTACATGGTGGTAGGACGCCGCAACTGGGGAAGAGATATTCCTTGTCGCCTGCGCCGGCCCGGCGACCGCCCTGATCCTTTCGGCGTGCGCATCGTCAGACAGGGCGAAGCGTAATAAGAAATAAAAAAACCACGGATGAACACTGATAAACACGGATATCAACCCAATACCGAAGTGAATCAATGAATTGAGAACCGCGTTTTTTTGAGAAAGTTCGAAAAGTTCGTCCTGTGAAAACTTCCTATCCGCGTTTATCCGCGTGCATCTGTGGTTAATACAAATCCCGCCGGCATGAACCCCTGTCAGCGTTATTTTATATTGCGGCTCATGCCGCCGATAAATTCATTCTTCCCGGAAAAATCGTTCTTTTCCGAATCGACGATGGAATGATGACGGCAGTGGATGCAATTGACGCAATCATCGTTCATGTTGTCCGGGTCATTCACTCCCGCCCTGAACCGGGCCATTGCTTCACCGTTCCAGATATCCTCGACCGATTGTTCATGAAAATTTCCCACGGGCTTGTAGGCAACAGGGCAAGGATAGACATCGCCGTTAGGCTGGATTGAAAGCCCGAACCAGGGCAGATTGCAATGCTTATGGCCGATTTCATCGGTGTCCCCGGCATTGTCCTCCATCGACCCGCTTTGCAACACCAGCTTCACGCCCTGCTTTGCCGCGTAGGCAAGCGCCGCATCCGTCAGGTGGTTATAGCGCGGCATGTCGGCCAGAGGCAGTTGCGCGCGCATGTTTTCTTCAAAGACGTACAGCGAGGTGAGCTGGACGCCTTCCTCCGCCTTGTGTCGCTCGGCAAAGTCGATGGCTTCCGACAGGTCTTCCAGCGTGTCCTGCATGCCGACCGTGGAAATGCGGAGGAGCGGATAGGGAGTGTTGCGCTCCGCCTTCAGGCGGTTGAGCCTGTCGAGTTTTTCCTCGACGGCGTCAAAGGCGTCCGTACGCATAAAACGCAAATAGCGCTCACGATTGAACCCGGTTACCGAAACGGTGATATAGCGCAGATGGCCGACGATCAGATCAAGAATCTCATCATTGAGCAGCAGGCCGTTGGTGGAAAAATAGGTCTCGACATCGTGTTCGCGAATACGCCGATAAATCAAAACGAAATCCCGGCAGGTCAGCGCCTCATATTTGCTGAAAAGCGTGATCGTCTCCAGATGCGGCAGCAGCGGAACTATGCATCTCTCGAAATCCTCTATGCCGACCTGCACGTTCCGATCCTTGGGCGTGAAGTAGCTAAGGTGGCAAAAACGGCAACGCAGATTGCATTTGGCCGAAAGGTCTATGTCAATGCGAACCGGCAATGGCCGCAACATCACAGTGATCCTTTTCCTATCAGCATGCCGGAATGGATTCTCCCCGCACGCGACGCTTGATGCCCGGCCGCAAAGGCGCATATCCTGCTGACCGTCATATAGCGCAACGGGCAATTTCCCATAAATGAGCCTATGGCGCAATTGCTGCGCGGCAAATAAAAACCTTTGAATATTGGGGATTCAATAATGCCGAAGTCCGGATTGAACGCTTGCCCCGTATGCTGCGGCGCCGACTATCGTGCCATATTCCCCATGTTTGCGCATCCGGACCAAGTCGATGCGTTTCGATTCGTTCCGGGCCATTTCTGCATCTGCAAAGGTTGCGGCCTGATTCGACGCCTGCCGGTCGCTACCCGCGATGACATGACAGATTACGGCAAATCATATTACGACCAGATGACCAAATCGAAAGCTTCGCAGAACAGCATAATCACCCATGCCAACCTGCAAAAATTACATTATGAAACCATGCGCGTTGAGTTGCTCAAGCGTTTCCCGGCATCGGAATATCCGCGCTGGCTTGATGTCGGCTCGGCCGGGCCGCCGACAGCGTTCACCGATTACGAGTTTACGACAATCGAACCCGATCCGCTCGCCGTCGAAATCGGGCGGGAACTTTTCTCCAGGGATCGCATCCTCTGCGGCATCCTGGAAGACTATAAGCCGGAACGCAATTTCGACGGCCTGGTGTTCATGAACAGTTTATACTGTACGCCGACCCCGGCATTGGCCCTTGCCGCCGCCCATGCAACGCTGAGAGATGGCGGCATCCTGATGATCGCGATCTGCGGGAAGATCATGGACGCCATTGATAACGGCGTTGACGGCCACACTATGTGCATTGAAGACATGTTGCGCGGCGACACGCTGTTCAACTATTTCAACCAATCCAACCTTGAGATACTTTGTGCGCGGCACGGCTTTAAGATGATCGAAAGCGTTCCCGTGCTTTTCCCCGAGATTGCGCCGTTCCATGAGCTTAGATTCATGTTCTTCCGTCGGAGCGACGCCGTGTCGTTCAGGCTTGACGCCGCCGATCTTATCGAAAAGTCGCGACAAAAAACGGCCATAGTCCTCAAGACCTTGGTCGCCGGATTTGAGACGGCGACCAGAACGACAATCGAGATGATAGACCGGACGGATACGGCGATTATCACAACAATGGACCTGTTGGTGGAACTGTTCAGGGTGCGCCCGTTGACCAAGGCCAAACTGCTGGTTGACGTGGAGCAAAGCACTCCGTCCGTCGGCTTCTCCATTAATGGGGCTCATCTTTCAGGCATAGCGGACCTTGTCCGCGACATAGGCGCCGGGCAAACCCGACATGTCGTGATCATAAATTTTAATGGTCGTATGGATATTGCCGCTATGCTGATGCGCCAATTCGGCGCCGGCGCGCTCAATTACTACGCGCCGTCGAGAACTTCAGGAATCAACCGCATTTTCAGCGAATTTGACGGAAGTTTACAGATGATCAAAGGCCTTGAACTTAATCGACTGGAACTCACCGCAGGAAATTTGATACGAAATCCGACGGTCGTTTGTGCGCTGCGCGACAATAATCTCGACTGACAGGCGTTATCAAAAGGAGACGACAATGGACGTGCTGCCGTGGCTTCAGATGCGTTATGGCCAAATCGAAGGACCGAACCCCGATGTTGCGGGAGCCTTCTACGCCCGGCTCCACGACGCAACGCTGGCCGAGCGGTTCAAGCCTGCCAATCTCAAGCTGTTGCTGCCTGAATTCATCGCCTTCTTTCGCGGCGTTCCGATCCCGGACAATACCGGCGGAATGGGTTTCTGGCACGCTTTCGCCTTGTGGAATTTTCTCAGTGAAATCAAACCGGCTGCCGTGGTCGAGAGCGGGATATATCGGGGACTGAGCACATGGATGATAGAAAATCTGCTGCCGGAAGCGAGGGTCATTTCATTGGACCCGGCCATGAAACAACGCATCTATATTTCGACGCGCAGCAATGTCACTTATTCGAGTATCGATTTGCGCTATCAGGATTTTTCGGAATTTGACGGCATCGAACGCGACAAGGTATTGGTGTTCGTCGATGATCATAACAACCACATGGACCGCCTTGCGCACCTGAACTACTTCGGCTTCACCCAGGCGGTATTTGACGACAATTATTTCCCGCACGGCGATTGCATTTCGTTAAAACACATCATCCATCGTGAACCCTATGACCCTTTCACCGAAATCGGCGGCAATCAGGAGGGAAAGGCGGCGCTCATGTACATGCGCAACGGCATGCTGCTCCAGAACAACAACCGCGCCGTCAATGTCCTCTCCCGCAAGCTGACCTGCTATGCCGAGTTTGCCGCGCCGTTTCTCGATGAAACAGGCCGGAACGGGCAACTGCCGCCCGTGTTCTCCGGAACGACGGACCCGGACTTTACGGCTCTGCCCAAGGAGATACAGGAAGCCGTCGTCAAAAACGATTTCGCCTATTCAGCCTTTGTCCGATTGGCCGCATGAATTAGAAACAACATAAATGCAGAACGCACCCCTGACCGGGCAAGAGATCGAGGCGCTGTATCAGTCGCTGTCTAAAAGCCGCACCGGCGTTGTCACGCACTCCGCCGCCATCGCCAAGGCCGGCACGATTCCGCCGCTTGCCAACCTCAACCATGCAATACTGATTGCCGACGAATTTTCGCGCCATGCGCCGCCTGAGATCGCCATCAAAGTTGCCGGGGCGCTTAAGCAGGCAACGACAAATCCGCAGACGGTGATCGATATTGCGCGATATATTCTCGCATTTGCCGCCGAGCATAATATGACGGCATTTTACGATGCCTACACCGATAAATACTACCAACGATATCTGGCGCTGCGGCTTGAGCAATTCGCCGCAACGGTCAATGACGCGCACGCGCTCAAGGCTTCGGCGGGAACAATCGTGTTCGTGGCCAACACCGCCTTTATGTTGATCGCCAGAGAGGCGCTCTACCTGCGCCGCAACGGCTTCAAGGTCTTTCTTGTTCTGGTCGGCGGCATTCCGGACAATCTTGCGCGTCTGTTTCGCATCTGTTTTGATGACATCCTTGAATATGTCGGCAATCCGGAATTTCTGCGCCGCGCGATCATGGCGCTTGAACCCGACATATTTCATGTACAGTGCTGGATGTGGTCGTACCACGTCGCCCGCATGATCTGTGAGAGCAAGCGCAACGCGAAATGTGTTTGCGAGTTCTACGACATCACCTCGATCTATGCCGCACGAAATGAATTGGCTGCGGTATGGTCTCCTAAAATCGTTGACTTGGATATCGCCTGCGAGAAATGGCTGTTTCAACACGCCGACGCCATTGTCCACAGGTTTCCCGAACCGGTGATTGCCGAACTCTACGGCGCAGAGCCGCTGCAACTTGAGATGCAGATGTATCCCTGCCCGGAATATGTTTCATACAACAATGAGAAACTTTCAAGCGAGGACGGAATACTCCGCATGGTCTACGCCGGAGGGCTGGTGCCGAAAACCGACGCGCATCCTGAATCTCTGTTCCCCGAGCGGAATCACGCCGAAGCATTCAGGAAACTTCTTGAGCAGGGCTTCGGCATCGACATCTTCATGTCGCCGTTCCGCAGTCTCCAGGAATCCGGACTTGATGCGCTGCACGAACTGACGCGGGAGTTTCCGCTTTTCCGCATGCTGCCGGGAGAGGCCCCCGACAAACTGGCCGGGATTATTTCAGCTTATGATTTCGGCCTTATCCTGACCGACATGGATATCTCCAAAAACCGGAACACCGTTCATCAGCTTAAATCTGCGGCCGGAACAAAACTGTTCATTTATGCGGAAGCCGGCATCCCGGTGATCGTCAACGCCGAATATGAATACATGACTTCGATTGTCGAGCGCCACGGCATCGGCTTCGGCTTGCCGTCTCAGGATATCGCAACCGCCGGCCCGCGAATCAGGGCCTTCGACCGCGCCGAAGCGCAGGAAAACATCCGCCGCTTCAACAGCGAAAACGGAATGGACACGCATATCCATCGCCTTATCTCGCTCTACCGAAAGGCGGCGCCGAATCGCCACGGTTGACAATCCCCTGCTTATTATCTGATCATCATTAATAGCATTGGTAGAAGCAGCGCAGATGCAGAATGCAAAACTGAGCGAGCAGCATATCGAGGCGATATATCAGTTATGGTCTCGGGTTTGCGACGGCGGCATTGTCACGCCGTCCGTTGCCGTTTCCGAAACCGGCATGATCCCGCCGCTCAATCTCAACAATGTACTCTTATTTGTTGACGAATTTTCGCGCCACGTTTCGCCTGAAATTGCCGTTGAGGTCGCCAAAACGCTTGAACAGATAAAGGAGCGCCCGCAGGCGGTGCTCGCCTTTGCGCGACATCTTCTCTCATTTGCCGCCGAGTATAATATGAAAGGCTTCTACGACGCCTATGCCGAAAAATACTCCCAACGATACTTGGGGCTGCGGCTCGAACAATTCGCCGCAACGGTTAATGACGCACACACATTCAAGGCTTCGGCGGGAACAATAGTGTTCGTAGCCAACACCGCCTTTATGTTGATCGCCAGAGAAGCGCTCTACCTGCGCCGCAACGGCTTCAAGGTCTTTCTTGTTCTGGTCGGCGGCATTCCGGACAATCTTGCCCGCCTGTTCCGTCTTTGCTTCGACGACATCCTTGAATATGTCGGCAATCCGGAATTTTTGCGCCGCGCGATCATGGCGCTTGAACCCGACATATTTCATGTACAGTGCTGGATGTTATCATACCACATTGCCCGCCTGATCAGCGAGAGCAAGCGCAACGCGAAATGTATTTGCGAGTTCTACGATATCACCTCGATCTATGCCGCGCGGGATGAATTAGTCACGGTATGGCCTCCGATAATCATTGATATGGATCTCGCCTGCGAGAAATGGCTGTTTCAACATGCCGACGCCGTTGTCCACAGGTTTCCCGAACCGGTGATTGCCGAACTATACGGCGCAGGACCGCTGCAACTTGAGATGCAGATGTATCCCTGCCCGGAATATGTTTCATACAACAACGACAAACTTTCCGGCGAGGACGGAATACTCCGCATGGTCTATGCCGGAGGGCTGGTGCCGAAAACCGACGCGCATCCTGAATCCCTGTTCCCCGAGCGAAATCACGCCGAAGCTTTTCGGAAACTTCTTGAGCAGGGCTTCGGCATCGACCTCTTCATGTCGCCGTTCCGCAGTCTCCAGGATTCCGGAATCGATGCGCTGCACGAACTGACGCGGGAGTTCCCGCTTTTCCGCATACTGCCCGGAGAGGCCCCCGACAAACTGGCCGGGATCATTTCAGCTTACGATTTCGGCCTTATCCTGACCGACATGGATATCTCCAAAAACCGCAACACCGTTCATCAGCTTAAATCTGCGACCGGAACAAAACTGTTCATTTATGCGGAAGCCGGCATTCCGGTGATCGTCAACGCCGAATATGAATACATGACTTCGATTGTCGAACACCACGGCATCGGCTTCGGCCTGCTGTCTCAGGATATCGCAACCGCCGGCCCGCGAATCAGGGCTTTCGACCGCATCGGAGCGCAGGAAAATATCCGCCGCTTCAACAGCGAAAACGGAATGGACACGCATATCCATCGCCTTATCTCGCTCTACCGAAAAGCGCTTGATCAATAGCCGGCCCGGTAGAGCGGGAAATATCCGGCGGCCTGATCATCAAGCGGATAGCCGGCGTCGCGCCTGATTTCACAAAGCCTGTCATAGACCGGACGGTCATGGATATGCCGGCCCGTATAATATGGGCGGGAATCATCGGAAAATCCGCTCTTGAAAAACACCAAAGAATCGCGTCCGCCGCCGAGATGGAATGACGCATAGCCCTGTTGCTTCGCCCAGATGCTGACATCATGCAGCAAAAGGTGATTGGCATAATTCGTACGGCGCATAAGCTGGTTGCCGGCAAGAAAGTAATCAACCATCGAGCCGTATTTAAGAAAAATTGCGGCGGCGGAAAGGCGCTTCGGGCCGCGCACCACAAACATTTCGATATCGTTCTTGAGGAGAGCCACCAAATTAGCGAAGAACTCCGGATGAAAGTTCAGATAGCCGGTCTGGCCGAGCCTGCGCATGGTGCTGCGATAAAGCTTGGCGAACTCCTCGACGTGATTCCACGGGTCAACCCGCTCTACCGTTAATCCCTGTTCCCTGGCCTTTCGGATGCCCTGCCGGTAACTCTCGCGGCACTGGCGGAACAGTTCATCGGTCGGCAGCGTCAGATCAATGAAAATGTTATTACGCTGGATTTTTACCTCGTGCATCAGGGATTCGGCCCCGCGCTGGTTCTGTAGATTGGGATGAAAACGAATAAACTCCGACACCGTATGGGTCGCCTGGGCATAGGCCTCAAATGCGCGGCGGAAACCGCCGAGGAGCGAAGTCGGATCACGATCCTGAGGAAGCGAATGAAGGAAACCGGCGTAACCATGGGCGGTGATAATGTCATAATAGCCGGCGAATTCACGCCGTGCGAACGGCAGCTTCACCAATTCACGCCGGATATAGGGGTAGATGACAAAGTCGCCGCTATCCTCGTAGACAAAACATTCGGCTCGACCATCCCCATTGACCTCGAAAACCCGCAAATACTGCGGCAGGAAGGTAATATCCTTCCGCTCTATGCGCTCGATGCAGCGGGTCCAGTACGCCTCGTCATTGAGGCTGAGCACGCGAAAGCTCATGCGCCGCCGGCCGTCTGCCGCTTGGTCAATACGGCGTTGCCGATCACCAACGCATCCATACCCGAACTGAAGAAGGTGCGGACGGCGTCGGTAGGATGCTCAACTATCGGCTCGCCGTTCAGGTTGAACGAAGTGTTGAGCACGACCGGGACGCCGCTGCGGCGATAGAATTCCGATATCAGAGCATGAAACTCCGGGTGATCGTCACGCGAAACCGTTTGCAGGCGTCCGCTGCCGTCGGCATGGACTACTGCCGGAATGGCGGCGCGTTTTTCGGCCCGCACCGGAAACACCTTCTCCATGAACGGCGCGCGCGCCGTCGCCGGACAGTCGAAATACTCCGCGACATTCTCGGCCAGAACGGCGGGAGCGAACGGGCGGAAGGCTTCGCGGTATTTTACCGCCGCGTTGATGCGATCCTTCATATCGGCGCGACGCGGATCGGCAATAATCGAACGTGAACCAAGGGCGCGCTGGCCGAACTCCATGCGACCCTGAAACCAGCCGACAACCTTGCCGGCCATCAGCAAATCCGCCGCCTCAACGGCGGGGTCGGCAACTTCCCTGAAGTTCAGTCCGTAACGCTTCAATATGTCGATGATTTCCGCGTTGCCGTAAGACTTGCCCAGACAGGGCGAGAGCGGACGACGGAGATTGACGCTACTGCCGCCATGGCGGCCGCTTGCCCATAACGCGGCGCCGAGGGCATTTCCGGAATCATCGGGAGCAAAAGGCACGAACACGTTGCAAAACGGCCCTTCCAGCGTAACGCGCCCGTTGAACACGGAATTCATCATCACTCCCCCGCCGAGGCACAGATCAGGCGCCTCGGTCTGATCCTTAAGCCACTTAACGCTCGCCGACAGAACATCTTCGAGCCGCCGCTGCGCGGCTGCCGCAATATCGTAATGACGTTGAGTGAGCGGCTCGTCACGCCTGCGCGGCATACCGAGAATTTCATCGACACGACGTGAAAACATACCTGCCGTGTCAAAATTAAAATGATCAAAATAGTCAAGATCAAGCCGGAAGCCGCCGTCATCGGTCATCCGCAGGAGGCGCTGCATGGCGGACATGTAATTGCCCGGATCGCCGAGCGCCGACGCCCCCATGACTTTCCATTCATCGCAATCGGGCCGATAGCCGAGATGCTCGGTGACGGACGAATAGAAAGAACCCAGCGATTGCGGAAAATCATATGAGCGCAGTATGCGAATTTCGCCGCCGCGCGCCTCGGCCCAGACCGTCGTGGCGCGTTCGCCGTATCCGTCGCTGATCAGAATCGCCGCATGGTCGAACCCCGACGGGTAGTAGCTTAAAGCAATGTGCGCAAGATGGTGATTCGTATAGGTGAAGGTTGTCCTGCCGCCGCTTTCCCAGTGAAAAATCTGATCCGTAGCCCTCAGCGGCGGATCGTCCAGCATGGGTAAAATATGATTCGGATTGCTGTAGAGACGCTCTCCCGCATAGGCAGGCCATTCCGAGAAGCCGGCGCGATAGCGTGCGCCGATATTGATGCCGGGGTTCCATCCTATGGCGAAGCAATCGACATCGGACAACTTTGCGCCCACATGGGCGAGACAGGATTCAAGACCGAGACGCGGAAAATACTTCGAGTATTTACGCCGGTCGAGACGCTCTTCCATAACGGCAAAACTGATTTCACCATCAACGGCGACGGCGGCCGCGCTCTGAATCCCGGTATTGTGAATGCCGATGACAATCATGCAAACGGCCCCTTGAGATGGTTGGCCCTA
>MIAA01000020.1:26245-50150 GCA_001830425.1 Rhodospirillales bacterium RIFCSPLOWO2_02_FULL_58_16 | reverse complement strand
TGCCGCATACCCCCTCTAACTCCCCCTTGTAAAGGGGGAGAATTTTTCTTTCCCTATACGAGTCATTCAAAAGCCTATGACGTCATGTCGATCTGATCGTGAACAGGAACTTGTCCACTTCGCTCCTCAGCATCTCCGATTGTTGGGAAAGCTCACGCGAGGCCGCCTGGATTTGAGTGGCTGCGGCTCCGGTTTCTCCGACCGCATGGGTAACGCCGACGATGTTGGAAGACACCTCATTGGTGCCTATTGCCGCTTGCTCGACGTTGCGGGCGATCTCCTGGGTTGCAGCCCCTTGTTCCTCCACCGCCGAAGCGATGCTCGCGGCGATTTCATCGATGCTGCCGATGGTTTTGCCGATGTTCTGGATGGCATGAACGGCGTCATCGGTGGCGCTTTGTATGCCGTTGATTTGAGCACTTATTTCCTCGGTGGCCTTGGCCGTCTGGCCGGCCAGATTCTTGACTTCGGAAGCGACCACGGCGAAGCCCTTGCCGGCGTCGCCGGCGCGCGCCGCCTCGATAGTGGCGTTCAGGGCAAGCAAATTGGTCTGATCGGCGATGTCGGTAATCAGCGCCACCACCTCGCCTATCTTTTTGGCGGCCTCGGCAAGGCCCTTGATCTGCCTGTCGGTTGCCTGGGCATCGGCAACCGCCGTCGCCGCTATTTCCGAGGACTTGGATACCTGACGGCTGATCTCCTGGATAGAGGAGGACAGTTCCTCGGCCGCCGAGGCCACCGTCTGCACATTGGAAGAAGCCTCCTCGGAAGCGGCGGCGACTGCGGTGGCCTGAACATTGGTCTGCTCCGACGTCACCGCCATTGCTTCGGCCGACGCCTGCAACTGGGTGGCCGCCGAGGCCACCGACTGAACGATGCCGCCGACGCTGGACTCGAAATCATCGGCCATCTTGTTCATCATCGCATGTTTTTCTTTCTCGACCCGTACGTCGGACTCCTTCTGCTCGGCCTCCAAACGGACCCGTTCAATGGCGTTTTGCTTAAAGACCTGAACGGCGCTTGCCATGTCGCCGATCTCATCACGACGGCCCTGCGCCGGAATCTCGGTTTCAAGCTCGCCGTCGGCCAGACGCCTCATCGCCTCCGTCATGTTGATTACCGGATCGGCGATGGAACGCGACGTAAGGAGCGCGATGATCACGCCGAGCACTATGCCGATAACGAGAAGCGCCCACTGCATCGTCAACAGCCGGTCGGTCATGGCCGCGCCCGCATCGGCGTCGTCATCAAGGAGAGTCTTTTGGTCCGCCACCATGCCTCCCTTGCGGGAGCCGTCTTCCTGCACGGCGCCGAGAAGCGCCGTAAGCAGCTTGCCGGCGCGCGGCGCCGCCTCGGTGGTGAGAAGGTAGTTAGCCATGTTCCATTTATCGGAGCCTCGCATGGCAAACATTTTTGCCGGCAACGGCGCGAATTCCCCGCGCTTCGCCTTGAACTCATCAAACGCCGCTTTCTGTTCCGGCGACAACAGGGAAACTGCTCCCGACAAATCGTTGCCCCGCTTTTCATTCTTCGCCCACAGTTGCGCGAATGTATCGATGAATTTTTGTTCACCGGTCAACAAATAAGCCCGGAGGTTGGCGAGACTCAATCCCAGCGTACCCCGCACGTCAGCCATCATGCCCAAGACCTGTAAGCGGTCTCCGGTCTTTCCGCCTTGCCCCGCAAGTTCCAGGTCGATCATCTTGGTGATATTATCCGCCATCACGCCGGCGCGGGGAGCGGCTTCCTCAGTCAGCATCCTGATCGCCGGCTGTTCATCCGGCGTGTGGGCGATGGCCTCGACCTGGGCCTGGGCCGCCGCAAACTCATCAAGAGTGACCTTGAATTCGGACCACGCCTCGACGTTTTTCGTGTTGGTCCAGTTTTTTGACAGCTTATCCATGACGGCGCGAACGTCGGCGATATCCTTCCAAACGGCGGCGCGGTCACCCTTGAATTTCGCGTTGCCCGTCAGCATCCAGCCGCGCAATGAAGCGAGGGAAGCGTAGATATCGCTGGTTATGGCGGCGCCGGCCTGAGCCGTCGGCATACGCAGATCGACGATGCGGTCTGTTCCTTTCTTGATGCCGTCAACCTGCCACAGCGTTGAAGCCACGGCTACGGCAAGCAGAAGAACAATAACGGCAAAACCAAACATAAGACGTTGGCCGATTTTAAGACTTCCCATGATTCAACTTCCAAATAATTTATTAGTTAGGTTTTTTATAATTCAACTCGGCACATTTGTCATAAAAAACTAAGCCCCGATAAGAATCATTTGCCCGGAGTCTCCGGGGAAGGCTTCACCGAGGCCGGGTCAATCTTTAATTCCTTGGCCGTGTTGTTGATCTGCTCTTCAAGCATTCCCATATACGGCGCGTCCCCGGATGACAACGCCCTGAGATCAACCCACTCCTGAACGGCCCCTTGCAAGTCGCCCGTCCGCGCCATGTTAAGGCCCAGGTAGTAACGGGACTTGGGTTCACGCGGCGCGTCGGCGCGAATCCGTTTGAAAATCCTGACGGCCTCATCAGGCATGGCGACGGCGTCCGAACTGAACACCAGCGCCTCGGCGTAGTTAAGGGCGATATCGAGACGCGGGTCGCCTACTTCCAGAGCCTTGCGGTAGGCCTTGACGGCGTCGGCGTATTGCTCCATCGCCATGAAGGAATGACCCAGCAGAAGCCAGCCCTTCTGATCATTGGGGTTTTGACGCAAACGCTCGGCCAGTTGCGCCACCATCTCCTGATCCTGCCTGCTGATGGCGGGCGATGTCTCATCGGCCCTTCCGGCGAGAGGGTAATCGCGGACCCCCGGCTGACCAAGGCTCAGGTACATAAAGAAGGCGCCTAGCGGCAAGGCTACGGCAATGATAACCATAATGATGATATTGGACTTGGGATCGGCGGATTTGCCGGCGTCCTCTCCGGAATCGGCGGCCAGCAGGCGACGCCGGATTTCGATCCCGGCGGCCTCGGCCTCGGCTTCGTCCAGAAAGCCCCGCTCCCGGTCTCGTTCCAACTCCTTTAGTTGGTCCCTGTAAACGGAGATGTCGTAATCGACGCGCCCCGCCGTCGCGGCCGGCTTACAACGCGCCAAGGGCGTCAATAACAGGGCCAGAGCGCCGAGAATCAACGCCGCAACGGCAATCCACAAAGCCGCCATCATCAATCTCCGTCCAGCAGGGCATGGAGGCGGCGCTTCTCGTCGTCGCTCAACGGCGCCGGATTTTCCTCTGACCCGGCGACAACGCCCAGACGGCGGCGGAAGTAAACGACCACAGCCAGAATGCCGAGAACGGCGATCAAAATCGGCCCCAGCCACAGCGCCAGGGTATAGGACTTGAGGGGCGGCTTCAGCAGCACGAAATCACCGTAGCGGGACACCACATATTCGATCACCCGTTCGTTGGTATCGCCGGCGACCAGCCGCTCGCGCACCAGAATTCGGAGGTCCTTGGCCAGGGTGGCGTCGGAATCGTCAATCGACTGATTCTGGCAGACCAGACAACGCAGCCCCTTGCTGATATCCCGCGCCCGCGCCTCCATAACCGGATCGCTCAGAACCTCGCCGGGATCGACGGCGCCTGCGTTCATCGCCGCCAGGAACAGGGCCAGAGTCAGCAACAGACGCTTCATCATTTTTTCAGCTTCTGAATTATCGGCCATATGGTTTCATCCCAGACTTCCCGGCTCATCGGCCCGACATATTTGTAGCGGATGGCGCCGGCGGCATCGATGACAAAGGTCTCGGGGGCGCCGTAGACGCCGAAGGCTATGGCCGCCTTGCTTTTGGGATCGTCGCCGATCAGGGTGTAGGGGTCGCCGTGCTCCTTAAGCCAGTCGGGACCGTCGTCGGGTTTCACCTCGCGCCAATCGACGCCGTGAATGGGAACCAGTCCCTCCTTTTTCAGCTTCATCAAAAACGGATGCTCGTATTTGCAGGCGACGCACCACGACCCCCAGAAATTGACCAGCGTCACCTCACCCTTGAGGTCTTTGTCGGACAGTCCCTTGTCGCGTCCCTTGATGGGGCCGAGGGCGAACTCGGGGATCGGCTGATTAATCAGCATTGAGGGCAGCTTGCTCGGGTCTTTGGTCAGGCCGACGGCAAAATAAATGCTGAGGACCATGAACACCAAAAGAGGCAGCATAAACATCAGGCGCTTCATGGTCATTCCCTTAAGCCTCCGCCGCAGCGACTTGACGACGGCGCAACGGCGCGCCGATGCGATAGCGCCTGTCGGTCAGGCTCAGACAAGCTCCGAAAACCATGATCAGACCGCCCGCCCACATCCAGATGACCATCGGATTAAAGTAAAGTCTGGTCACATATCTGCCGTCGCCGCTCTCATCCGGGTCGCCGACCACGGCGTAGAGATCGCCAAGAAGGGTAGAGTAGATGGCGGCCTCGGTGGTCGGCATGTTGCGCACCGGATAGACCCGCTTCTCCGCCGAAAGGGTTGTGATCTCCCGTCCGTCCCTGGCCACCGAAAAAGAGCCGACGGTGGAAAAATAGTTAGGCCCCTCGACCTCGCGGACGCCGTTAAAGGTGTATTCGTAGCCGCTGACGACTGCCTTGTCGCCGGCCTTCATTGTCTGGATGCTTTCCACCTTCCACGAACCGGCGCCGGTCATGCCGACGATGGCCACAGCAAGCCCCAGATGAGCCGTCGTCATCCCCCACGACGAGCGCGGCAAACGGGCCATGCGCGTCAGGGATTCAGGAAAAGGCGCCTTGAACAAACGAACCTTCTCGCAAAACTCGCTCAGGGTTCCGGCAAACAGCCACGCCGCAAGGCCCATGCCGAGAAGACCGATAGGCGGCCCGTCGGCATGAGCCGCCCAGGCGGCCAGAACCGCCGCCAGCATCAAGGCGAAAGCCGCCCACAGCCTTTTCATCGCCGCCAATAAATCGCCGCGCTTCCACGCCAGCATCGGGCCGACGGCCATCGCCGCCGCCATCGGCATCATGATCGGGAAAAAGACGGAATTAAAAAACGGCGCTCCGACCGAAACCTTGGGTCCGCCGATGGCGTCCAGAAACAGCGGATACAAAGTGCCGAGCAGAACCACGGCGGCGGCGGTGCTCATCAGCAGATTATTGAGCAGCAGGCCGCCTTCACGGGATATGGGCTGAAACAATCCGGTGCTCCTCAACGCCGGGCCGCGCATGGCGAACAGGGCAAGAGAGCCGCCGGCAATGATAATCAGCAGGATCAGAATGAACACGCCGCGCGCCGGATCGCTGGCGAAAGCATGAACCGAAGTCAGCACTCCCGAACGCACCAGAAAAGTGCCGAGCAGACTGAGGGCGAAGGTGACAATGGCAAGGAAGATGGTCCACGCCTTCATGGTGTCGCGCTTCTCGACCACGATCGCCGAATGGAGCAGCGCCGTTCCCGACAGCCAGGGAATGAACGAGGCGTTCTCCACCGGGTCCCAGAACCACCAGCCGCCCCAGCCCAGCTCGTAATAGGCCCACCACGAACCGATGCCGATGCCCAGCGTCAGGAAGGCCCAGGCGGCCATGGTCCACGGCCTTACCCAGCGCGCCCAGGCGGCATCGACGCGGCCCTCCAGCAGGGCGGCGACGGCGAATGAAAAGGCGATGGAGAAGCCGACATACCCCAGGTAGAGAAACGGCGGGTGCAGGGCAAGGCCGGGGTCCTGAAGCAGCGGATTCATCCCTTGGCCGTCAACCGGCGGCGGCACAACCCTGATGAACGGATTGGAGGTAAGCAGGATGAACAGCAGCAGGCCGACGGCGATCAACGCCTGCACGCCCAGCACCCTGGCGCGCAGGCCGGGCGGAAGGTTGCGTCCGAAAGCCGCCACCGCCGAGCCGAACATCGACAGGATCAGCACCCACAGCAGCATGGAGCCTTCATGGTTGCCCCACACGCCGGTGATCTTATAGAGCATGGGCTTGGCCGAGTGGGAATTGCCGGCCACGTTGAAAACCGAAAAGTCGGATGTCATATAGGCATGAGTAAGGCCGCCGAAAGCAACGGCGACCAGCAGAAACTGGGCCAGCGCCGCCGGCGCCGCCACCGCCATCCATGAAGCGTTGCCCCTATGAGCGCCGACCAGAGGCAACCCCGCCTGGACAACGGCGACGAACAGCGCCAGGACAAGGGCGAAGTGACCGATCTCGGTGATCATTCAGCGGCGTCCTTGGCAACGTGACCGGAACGCTTCACTGCATCGCTCAATTCATCCCATTTGCCGGATTTCTTCAGGGAAGCGGCGACCTCGGGCGGAATGTAGGTCTCGTCATGCTTGGCCAGCACCTCGTCGGCCTGAAGTTCGCCGTCGCTCAACAGTCCCTCGGTGACTACGCCCTGGCCTTCACGGAACAGGTCGGGAAGGATTCCTTTGTAGACGACGGGGATGGAATTGACGAGATCGGTGACCCGGAAATGAACCAACGCGCCCTCCTTCTTGACGCTGCCCTCCTCGACAAGACCGCCGATGCGCAGCCGTTTGCCGATTTTGACCTTTTTTTCCACCACGTCGGTGGGGCTATGGAAGAAGACAATATTCTCCTCGAAGGCGCTCATCACCATCGCCACCGCGCCTCCCAGCAACGCCATGGCGACCACAATGAAGAGCAAACGCTTGTGTTTACGCTTCACCGTCGGTCTCCTTGTCGTCACCCTGCAAGGACTTCAGGATATTCTCGCTTTTTTTCATGAAGCGCATACTGGAAACCAGCATAGCGACCAGAACTGCCGCCGTGAGAATAAAGCAAGGCCACACATAGGCGGCGTAACCACCCATTTGCAGAAATTTTAAGATGGATTCCACGATTTACCCGGCCTGTCCGTGAATCTGCCTGAGGCGGATCATTCTTATCTTGTTGGTATTGATCTCGCCGCGCATCCTCAGAAAAAGTATCCATAAATACAAGAACTTGAAGCCGAAGGCCATCAACAGTAGCGGCCACAACATGCTGGCGTCAATGGCCGGACCGCTCATCTTAATGACGCTGGCCGGTTGGTGCAGGGTGTTCCACCAGTCCACCGAGAACTTGATAATCGGCACATTGACGAAACCAACCAGCGCCAGGATGGCCGCCGCCTTGGAGCCGCGTGTTGGATCATCGAAGGCGTTGTAAAGAGCCATGTAGCCTAAATATAAAAAGAACAGCACCAACACCGAAGTCAGCCGCGCATCCCACACCCACCACGTCCCCCACATCGGTTTGCCCCATAGCGAGCCGGTAAACAGGGCAAGGAAGGTGAAAGCGGCGCCAATCGGCGCGCTCGACTTGGCGGCCAGATCGGCCAGCGGATGTTTCCAGATCAAGGACACGGCGCTGGCCACCGCCATGGCGGTATAACAAAACATCGCCATCCAGGCGTTAGGCACATGCACATACATTATCCGTGCGCTGTCGCCCTGCTGGTAATCGGCGGGAGCGACGATCAGGCCCATAAAAAGACCGGCCGCGACCAGCGCTATGGCAAGGCCGGCCATCCACGGCAGCAGAAGCCCGCTCAAGCGCATGAATCGTTTAGGGTTGGCGAAACGGTGCAGCATTATTTCCGAGTTCCCGATTCAAAGAAGATGCTTTTTACAGCTTATCTCTGGAAAAGTAAGGCGAAACATTGCGGCGACAATATGGCCCCTACTCCAAAGCCTGCCTCAGCGCCGCCGCCGAGGCCCATGGGCATAACGGCAAAGCGCCGAGCAGGAAGCCGCCGAGGATCAGGAATTGCGCCTTCATCGGAAAGCCGCCGACGGCGGCGTCAACGGCGCTGACGCCGAAAATCAGCACCGGAATATAAAGGGGCAGAATCAGCAGCGACAGCAGCACGCCGCCGCGCCTGGAACCGAGAATAAGGGCCGCCCCCACCGCGCCGATCAAACTCAAAGACGCCGTTCCCAACGCCAACGCCGCCGCCAGTACGATAAAGCCGTCGGCGTTCATATGCATCAGCACCGCCAGCAACGGCGCGGCGACAAGCAGCGGCAAGCCGGTGGTCAACCAGTGAGCGCATACCTTGGCCAGCACCACCGCTTCCAAAGGAAACGGCGCCAGCGACAAAAGCTCCAGCGAGCCGTCCTCGTAGTCAGCCTGAAACAGCCTTTCCAGAGACAGCATGGAGGCCAGCAGCGCCGCCACCCAGATAACTCCGGCGGCGATGCGGGCCAGGATGTTGGCCTCGGGTCCGACGCCTAGGGGAAACAACACAACGGCAAGGACAAAGAACATGACCACCATGAAGCTGTCCATGCCCTGTTTTACCGCCAGATGAAGATCGCGGCTGACGATTTGCCCGAAGCGGCCCATCATGCAGCCTTCCCTTGATCGACGTAGCGGGGATCGGGACGCCGGGAAAATTCCTTGATATCCAGGGTTTCGGCGCCGTCCATGGCGATCCTGGCGTGGGTGGAGACCACCACCATGCCGCCGCCCGAGCGGTGTTCGGCGATAGCCGCCTCAAGGGCGGCAACGGCTTTCACGTCCAGCGCCGTGGTCGGCTCGTCCAGCAGCCACAGGAAGGCGGGGGAAGCGGAAAGACGCGCCAGATTGACGCGGCGCTTCTGTCCGGCCGACAGGAACTTGCCCGGCACATCGGCGAGATAAGAAAGGCCGAAAGTCTCCAGCGCCGCCGCCGTCGCCGCATCCGCATTGCCGGTTTTGCTCTTGAGGACGGCCCAGAAATTCAGGTTCTCGGCAACGCTGAGAACCGGCTTTACCGCGTCGAGATGACCGACATAGTGAAGGCGTCCGTTGTGCAGCTCCGGCTCGTCGGTGGTTTTTTCTCCGTCCCAGGCGATAACGCCGGCAGCCGGACGCAACAGCCCCGCCATCAGTCTCAGCAGGCTCGACTTGCCGGAGCCGTTGGGGCCGGTCAGCACCAACGCCCCGCCGGAGGAAACGGAAAAACTCAACCCCGAGAACACACACCGCTCACCGCGAATGCAAACAAGCTCATGGCCGGTGAAAATTGACATCAATAATCCGGGAATCTGCAAACAGGTTTCGCAGGGTATAACAGAACATGAGAAAAAAGAAGGCAATCGAAAAAAGAACGACCGGGCGTCTTAATAGAAGCCCGGTCGTTCAGTTCGGCTCAAAATGAGCCTTTCGAGGAGGCCGGAGAGGGGGGGTCTCCGGCTGTAGGTTCTTAGAGGGGTCTACAAGGAGGATTTAACAAATATATTGTGGCAAATTTGTGATCAAATAAGGGTAATGCCGGGGCAAAGACCGGAACCGGAGCATTATCCGATATAGAGTTGCGGAAACGGAAGGGGGAGATTACATTAAAAAAAGGTAGTTGATCAGCAAAGGAGAATACCGTGGTTGATGTCCAGGCGGTCATACGGGCCATGTCCAAATCGGCGGAGATTCCCAAAGATGAGCCGCGTAAACCGGTAATCACCATTTCCCGGACCATCGGTAGCGGCGGCGACGAAGTCGCCGCGCAGGTGGCGGAACGTCTGGGCATCGAATGTTACAGCGCCGAGATACTCGACGAAATCGCCAAGCGAAGCAAAGTCTCCAAGAAATTGATGATCTCGCTGCACGAGAAGAACCGGAGGTCCGGCGACGCCTGGCTCTATTCCGTGCTGTCCGGCAAGCATGTAAGCAAGGACGACTACCTGCATTTTCTGACCTTGACCATCCGCCGCATGTCTCATATGGGCGGCGTCATCTGCGGACGCGGCGGCAACATCATTCTGGCCGATTGCGACGTGCTGAGGGTGCGCATAACCGGCTCCGTCGAGGTCTGCGCCAAGCGCATCGCCATGGAGGACCAGTCTTCCATGGCGGATGCCAAGAAAAAGGTGCGCGACAGCAATCAATCTCGCGGCGGATTCGTCTGGAAAATGTTCGGCAAACGGGTCAACGATCCGCTTAACTTCGACCTCACCATCAATACCGACAGCTTCGCCGATTTCGGCAAGGTGGCGGACATCATTGTCCAGGCATTGCACTCCATGGGGTATGGCCCGCCGCCGAAGTAATCGCCTCGCCTCATTCGGCGCGTCCTCGGATAATGTCGAGGATTACCCCGGCGGCGCGCTCGCTGGGCGAAGGGTCGCCTTGGCCCAGTTTCTCCAACGCCTGCGCCGCCGCTTCCGCCTGGTCCCGGCGGGCGTCCTTGTCGCCGAGAAGCGTTTCCATAGCCGCCGCCAGCTTGTCGGGGCGACAGTCCTGTTGAAGAAACTCAGGCGTCGCCCTGCGGTCAAGGATGATATTCACCAGATTAACGAAACGCACCTTGATCAGGCGACGCGCCAGCCATGCCGTGATCGGGTTCACCTTGTAGGCAATGACCGTCGGCGCTCCCGCCTTGGCCAGTTCCAGCGACACCGTGCCGGAAGCCGCCAGGGCGACATTACAGGCGGCAAAAGCTCCGTATTTGTCGATTTCCTCCTCAACGACCAGCGCCGGGACCGGCCATCCGCCGACGGCGCCGGCGACTTCTTCCCTGACCGTTCTCAGCGTCGGCGCCACCACCCTTAGTTTCTTTATCGACTTCCCGAGAATCGCTATCGCCTCGCCGAATACCGGGAGCAGCCGCGAAGTCTCGCCATGACGGCTCCCCGGAAGCACGCAAACCAAGGTTTCATCGGAAGATATGCCATGGCGTCGCCGAAAAGCCTCCCCGTCCCCGGAAATGCCCTCCACCACCGGATGGCCGACGAAGGTGCAGGGCAGGCCCTCGGCCTCGAAATAAGGCGGCTCGAAAGGCAGCAACGCCAGCAGGTGGTCAAAGACGCCGGCAAACTTGCGGGCGCGCTGCGGCTTCCACGCCCACACCGTCGGCGCCACATAATGAATCAGCGGAATCCCCTGCCCCTTCAGGCGTTTCGCCACGCGGAAATTGAAACCGGGAGAGTCGATAGTCACCAAAGCCGCCGGCCTTTGCTTTATTACCCGGTCTACGGTTTCGCGGATGCGCCGCCTCAGCCTCGGGATATGGGGGAGTATCTCGACCAGCCCCATCAGCGACAGTTCGGACATGGGGAACAGGCCGGCAAGCCCCTCGCTCTCCATCAACGCGCCGCCGATGCCGGCGAAGCGCACGCGCCCGGACGTTTGCTTTTTGAGGGCGGCCATCAGACGCGCCCCCAAAACATCGCCGGAAGGCTCGCCCACAATCAAAAAGACCAGCGGCGATACATTTACCCCGATGATGAACAAGCCGGCCCTGTCGGCGGCGGCGACCGCCTCTTTTTGATCAATGATCAAAGCGCCGTCGGCTTCGACGGCAATTCCGGCAAGTTTCAAGGCGACGGCGGCTTTGACCGTTTCAATCCCGATGGTCGGCAGATCGACACGTTTTTCTTGTCCGGGTTTGCTGATTTTGAGCAGGACTCCCCCGGCGACATCACTCCCGGTTTCGATCAAGCGCGTCAGCATGGCGGCGGTTCCTTCCGCCGATTCCACAGCCAACACCGCGCCTTGCCGCACCACTACCGCCTGTCCGATGTCCTGGGCGCCGATGCCGTGCGTTACCTCGTTTATGCCCTTCTCGATATCGGCAAGCGCCTGTTGATCGACTTTAACCGCTCCGTAGGTTCCTTGCCGCGCCAGAATATCGGGAACAAGGCTGTCGGCGCCGACGACGCTGAACCCCTCCCCCTCCAGCGCCTTGACGACGCCCGACAGCAGGCCGTCGTCTCCCAGCGCCTTGACGCCGACCTGGGCTAACACCCTGGCCGCCCACGCATCAGGCATCAGAGCCGCAAGCGACGGGCGACGGATGGCGCCGGCCATAACCAGTTCCTCGGCTCCGGCCCGACGCAGCAGCTCCAACGCCTCGCCGGCGGCCCCCAGCCTCACCCAGGCATGGGGTGTGGAATCATCCACGGTTTCAGGGGGAGTTTGGTCCTTGAAGGCGATGACGAAAAACTTACGACCGCTTTCCCGGCAGGCCCGGATAATACGAAGGGGAAGATCGCCGCCGCCCGCCAAAATTCCAAGGAGCGGTTTACGCGGCATCTTCCAGATTCGGTTGACAGATGGCGCGGGAAGAATCGGCGCGGATGAAATCGACTATTTCCATTACCGGCTCGATGTCATGGAATAGTTCGGCGACATCCTCAAGGCGCTCGGCCATGGTGCCTTCCTGGGCAAACAGCAGGCGATAGCCGTTGCGGATGGAGTGGATGGTCTCGCGGTCAAAGCCGCGACGCTTCAGGCCGACCACGTTAAGACCATGCAGCCGGGCGCGGTTGCCGAGAATCGAGCCGTAGGGAATAACGTCGTTTTCCACTCCGGACATGCCGCCGACCATGGCGTGACGCCCGATGCGGACAAACTGATGCACCGCCGAAAGGCCGCCGATGATCGCCCACTCATGAATCGCCACATGGCCGCCCAAGGTGGCGTTGTTGACCATAATCACATTGTCGCTGATACGGCAGTCATGAGCGACATGAGCGCCGACCATAAACAGGCAGTTGTTGCCGATGCGGGTCAACATGCCGCCGCCCTCGGTGCCGGGGTTCATGGTGACATGCTCGCGGATAATATTGTTACAGCCGATCTCCAGGCGCGACGGCTCGCCGTGATATTTCAAGTCCTGGGGCGGCATGCCGATGGAGGCGAAGGGAAATATCCTGCAATTGGCGCCGATGCCGGTGCGCCCGCCCACCACTACATGCGATTCAAGGATAACGCCGTCGCCCAGTTCAACGTCAGGGCCGATGGTGCAATAAGGACCGATGGAGACGTTTTCGCCGATTTTGGCGCCGTCTTCGACGATTGCCGTAGGATGGATTTTGGTCATTTGTCGCTATCCACGATCATTGCGGTGTATATGGCTTCGGCCATCATGACCCCGTCGACTCTGGCTTCCCCCTTGAACTTCCAGACATTGCCCCGGTTGCGCTGTTTTTCCACATAAATGCGAACCGTATCTCCCGGCGTTATCGGTTTGCGGAAGCGCGCCGAATCCACCGTCATAAAATAAACAAGCGTATTTTCGCATGTTTTACCCATGGTTTCCATCACCAGCGCCCCTGCCGTCTGCGCCATGGCCTCGATGATCAACACCCCCGGCATGATCGGCTTAGCCGGAAAATGCCCCTGAAAGAACGGCTCGTTTATGGTGACGTTCTTGATGCCGACGGCGCTGTGATTGGGGATTACATCGATCATCCTGTCGATCATCAGGAAGGGATAGCGATGGGGAATCAACTCCATGATCCGCTCGATATCGAAGGACTTAGCCTCGGTCATTTTTGCCGTTTCATCCATCAGTTACCGCCTTTCTTCCTGGTCAACCGCTCCAGGGCGGCGACTCCCCTGAGCCAATCGCGCACCGGCTTGGCCGGCGAACCTCCAACCTCTTCTCCGGGCTTAACGTCCCGCATAACGCCGCTCTGCGCGGCAATTCTGGCCCCCGCCCCGATACTAAGGTGCCCTGTCAACCCGGCCTGTCCGGCCATGATCACGCCGTCGCCGGCCTTGGTGCTGCCTGATATCCCGACTTGCGAAACGATCACGCAGCCCCGTCCGAGCTGAACGTTATGGGCTATTTGAACGAGATTATCAATTTTTGATCCGGCGCCGATAACGGTGTCCGGTCCTGATCCCCGGTCAATAGCGGTGTTGGCGCCGATTTCCACGTCATCCTCAATCAGGACGCGACCCAGTTGCGGCACCTTAAGATGCCCCGAAGCGCCCATGGCAAAGCCGAACCCGTCCTGCCCGATGCGCGCCCCGGCATGGATGATGACCCGTTCCCCCAGGACGCAATAGCTGAGGGAAGCGCAGGGTCCGATAACACAGTCATTGCCGAGCTTCACCCCCTCGCCGATCACGGCATTGACGCCGATATGACAATTCATGCCGATTTCCGCCCGCCGGGCAATGTATGCTCCGGCTTCGACGCGGCATCCCGCGCCCAATTCGACGCCGTCCTCGATGACGGCGGTAGCGGCGATTGCCGGCTTTGGCGACGACGCCGGATAAAACAGGCCGGCGACCCGCGCATAACCTCGATACGGATCGGACGTCAGCAACAAGGCCATGCCCTTCGGCGCCCTGTCCGCCATGTCGGGGCGGACCAGACAAGCGCCGGCCCTGCTGACGACGAAACTGTCGGCATAGCGTTTATTATCAAGGAAACTTACGTCCTTGGGACCGGCCTCGCCAAGAGAAGAAACATCGTAAAAAAGAAAATCAGCCTTAACGTCTCCGCCTGTTTCGGCGCCGCAACATTCCGCCAATTTATTCAAGGTAAACGGCCCCGCCTTGAAGTAAAAATGCGGATCGGTCATCTCCTACTTTCCGGCAGCGGGAGCGCCGGCGACCTTCCCGGCAGCGGGAGCGCCGATAGCCGGAACCTTCATGCCGGGCATGGCCTTATCCAATCGTTCCAAAACGATTTTCGTAATATCCAACCCCTCATTGAAGAAAATCACAGGCTCCCTTCTAAGGACCAGGTGAAGGTTTTCTTCCTTAACCAGGGCATCGATAATTTGATTAAGAGAAACTTCAACCTTCCTCATGGCCTCGGCCTGGGCGGTCTCAAGGTCCTGTTTCTTCTGCTGGACCATAAACTGAACCTCTGAGACCTGTTGAGAAAATTTCTGGCGGTTTTTCTCGTAGGCGTCGGCGGCAAGAACGGATTCCTGCTTTTTCAATTCCTGTTGAGCAGTGCGAAGTTTTTCCTCTTCCTTGTTTATTTCCGCCTGGAACGTGTCTCTGTACTTTGTAATCTGAGCGCCGATATCATTCACCACCGCCGCCGAGCGGCGGATGGAATCAACGTCAATAACCGCTATCCTGAGCGCGACGGCCTGATTCTGCGGGGCTTCCTGGGCAAGCAAACGGTCAGAGAACGCCCCCAACCCCACGACCGACAGAACCAGAGAAAGCAAAATAATATTAAAGTGTTTCAACTTGAACTCCTAAAAACTGGTGCCGAAATTAACGCGGAAATTCTCGGTGTTATCGTAACCTTCCTTGATTAACGGTAAACCGAGATCAAATCCCATCGGGCCGAACGGCGAAGCCCAGACAATGCCGACGCCGGCGCCGAGACGCAAGCTGCCGTCATCGTTTACCCGATAACCCATATCGTTCATTTTACCGGAACTGCCGATATCGGTGAAGACTTTCCCCGTAATCCCCATTTCCTGGGGCAACCCCAGGGGCATAGTCAGTTCGGTGGTGCCGGTATACATCCATTCGCCGCCGAGAGAATCCTTGGTATTGGCATCACGGGGACCGATACCCGAGGTGGCGAACCCTCTTAAATTATCGCCTCCGACAAAAAACCGATCAAGCAGATGGACGTCATCGCCCAGTCCGTAAACATGCCCCGCTGACCCGGAGAATGATAAAACCCACTGATCGGCCAGAGGAAAATACTTACCGGCGTTCAAAGAATTACGAATGTACTTGGTGGTGCCGCCCAATCCGGCCAAGTCATTGGTCAACCGCATGTAATGGCCTTTTGTCGGTTTAAGGCGGCTGTCGCGCCTGTCATAAGAAAGTGAATGAGAAAGCTCCGACAGCGTTCTGCTACCTCTTTCCAACTGGATAATCGGGGAGGCGTTTCCGGAAATATTGGCAAGCGTCGAACGCTTGCCGGTATATCGCCAAAGCTGATGAAGATTCTCGGTAACCGGATAACCGGCCCTGAGTCCGGCCCCGGTAGCCTTGGAATCAAAAGAACTCTCTTTCTGTTGTTTCGTGCTGGTATGAAAAGCATCGACGCCGGCGGAAATTTCACGATCCAGAAAATAAGGCTCGGTGAAAGAAACATCGACCTGACTTCGGCGCGCCGCCGCCGTCACATTAAGGCCCAAGCTCTGACCTTGTCCAAGCAGATTTTTTTCACGGAAACCGAATTCGAGAAGGGGACCGCTGGTGGTCGAAAAACCAAATCCGAGGGAAATCGAACCGGTGGATTTCTCTTCCACTTCCACCTTGACCAGCGTCTTGTCGGGAGCGCTGCCCGGCACCTGCTCGACAACAACTTTTTCGAAGAAATCCAAATCCTGGATACGCTGTTTTGAACGCCGCATCTTGGCGGAGTTGAAAGCATCGCCCTCGACCAGACGGAATTCGCGGCGAATTACCTTGCTGGCGGTGCGGACATTGCCGACGATGTCGATTCGTTCGACGAATACCCGTGGCCCCTCGTTCACCTCGAAAACTACGCTAATGCTGTGATTGCTGCGATTGCGGTTGATGCGCGGACGAATATCGACGAAGGCATAACCGAAAGCCCCTACTTCTTCGGTCAGCGTTTCGATGGTCTTTTCCAACGAATCGGCGTTGTACCAATCACCCTGCTCGATTTCAACGGCGCCCAGCAGGTCATCGGCCTTAAGGTTGCGAAGCCGCGCCTCGACGCCGATCTCTCCGAACTGGTAACGCGCCCCTTCCTCAACGGTAAAAGTGATAAAAAAGTCCTTACGGTCAGGGGTCAACTCGGCCAACGCGGAGACAACCTGAAAATCGGCGTATCCGTTGTTCAAATAGAACCGGCGCAATAACTCGCGATCAAGGGTGAGGCGGTCAGGATCATAAGTGTCATCGCTGGATAATATTCGATACCAGCGGGTTTCCCTGGTTCGGACAATCTCCCGCAAGCGGGAATCGTCGAACTCCCGGTTTCCGACAAAGCGAATGTTCCTGATCTCGGTCGTATTACCCTCGCTGATCTCAAAAACAAGATCAACCCGGTTCTGCGGAAGCTGGATGATTTTGGGTTCGACGGTCGCGGCAAAGCGCCCGTTCCTGCGGTAGAGGGTAAGGATACGCTTTACGTCATTTTGCACCTTGGTGCGGGTGTAGATGATGCGGGGACGAAGCGAAACTTCCGACCCCAACGTCTCATCATCAAGCTTTTTGTTACCCTCAAAGGCGATGCGGTTGATGATCGGGTTCTCAACCAGGGTAACGACCAGATCATCTCCCTGGCGGTGCAGCGTTACGTCGGCAAACAGTCCGGTGGCGAAGAGGCTTTTAAGCGATCGGTCGATGCGCGCCGGGTCGAAAGCGTCTCCCTTTTGGACAAGCAGATACGAACGCACCGTTTCAGGTTCGATCCTCTGGGCGCCGTCAATGATTATATCACGAATGGTCCCGCCCGACTGAGCGTCCGCCGCGCCGGAAAACAGCAAGGCCTGAGTCAGGCAAAGTACAAACGCAAAAAGACGAAGCAATTCCCGCAAGCGCCCCCCAGTGAAAGAACGAATCAGACAATGAGTTGTTTAATAAACTCAAATACCTTGAGGTGAACCAAATCGTTCCATGTTGCAAAAACCATTAACAGCAATACCAGAATCAAGCCAAAACGGAAACCGTATTCTTGTATCCGTGGAGATATGGGACGGCCCAATACAAACTCCACTATGTAAAAAACCAGATGCCCCCCATCCAGCATAGGAACGGGAAATAAATTGATCAAACCCAGATTAACCGAAAGCGCCGCCATGAAAAAAATCAGATTAGCCATGCCGCCCTGGGCCATTTCTCCGGAAATCTGGGCGATCCGCAACGGCCCTCCCAGTTCTCCGGCGGTTCGTTCGCCGGTAATAATCTCGCCGAGAGCGACCAGTATTTGCGTACTCAACTCGTATGATTTTTCCACCGCCATCCACGCGGCGTTCAGCGGCCCCTGGCGTTCGTACCTGATATGGTTAGGGTCAGGAGCGACGCCGAGCAGACCGACTTCAAACTCCTTGCCGTTTTTATCAATTCGCTTGTGACGCTTGGGCGTTGCGGAAACGGTCGACTCGACCCCGTCACGCCTGATAACCAACTTCAAGGGCGCGCCGGGATAGCCGCTGACGATGCGGCGTAAATCATCAAATAATTCAATGGCCTCGCCGTTTATGGACAGAACCATGTCGCCGACCTTGATTCCGGCTTCCTCCGCCGCGCTCCCGGGCTGCACCATGCCTATTCCTGATAAAGGCGACGGGTTGCCGACAAAGCCGAACAATCCGGCAAGGAGAACAACGGCAAAAATAAAGTTGGCGATCGGACCTGCCGCGACAATCGCAAAGCGTTGTCCAAGGCGCTTGTGAGGGAATGAGACGGCGCGATCTTCATCGTTAAGGGGCTTTTCCTTCCCCTCTTCGTCCCACATCCCGTCCTCGCCGAACATCTTTACATAACCGCCCAGCGGAACGGCGCTGATCTTCCAGCGGGTGCCTACCCTATCCGTCCACCCGTAGATTTCAGGACCAAAACCGATTGAAAAAACTTCAATTCGCACATGATTGCGACGCGCGACAAGGTAGTGCCCCAGTTCGTGAACAAAAACCAAAGCCGTCAAAATAAATAAAAACGGGACAATATAGTCCATCAGGAAATTCAAAAATCCCATAAGCTCCGGTCCAATCTATTATACCATCGGCCTTAATCATTCTTTCCCCTCCTTACCAGGGAGGGGTCAGGGGAGGTTGCGGCAACGCCCCCCTCTAACTCCACCTTAAACAAGGGGGAGGATTTTTCAGATTACTTATCGGCGCTAAACTCTTAACAAACAGTTGAAAAAACCTCCGCCGCCCGACGCGCCGCGTCGTCGATGTCATCCACATCGTCAAGGCTTTCCAAGCGTCGGGCCGGAACTTTTTCAAGAACCTGCTCAATAATGCGCACAATGTCGAGGAACCCGATGCGCCGACCGAGAAAGTGATGTACGGCAACTTCGTTGGCCGCATTAAATACGGTAGGCGCTCCGCCGCCGTTCTGCAAGGCCTGACGCGCCAATTTCAGGGCCGGAAACCGGACCAGATCGGGGGCCTCGAAGGTGAGCTTGCCCACCTCGGCCAACGACAGGCGGGGCGACGGCGACGCCATCCGGTCGGGCCACCCCAGCGCGTAGGAAATCGGCGTCCGCATGTCGGGCGTACCCATTTGGGCCAAAACCGAGCCGTCATTGTACGCGACAAGGCCATGGACCACCGATTGAGGGTGAACAAGAACATCGATCCTGTCTTCCGGCATCGAGAAAAGGTGGTGAGCCTCAATCAACTCAAGACCCTTGTTAGCCATGGTCGCCGAGTCCACGGAAATCTTGGCGCCCATGCTCCAGTTCGGATGAGCCACCGCCTGTTCCGGCGTCACATGGGCCATGTCGGACGACGACATCTCGCGGAAAGGCCCTCCTGACGCCGTCAAAATAATACGCTCGACCGAAGCGGCGCGTTCTGACTCGAATACCTGGTAAATAGCGCTGTGTTCTGAATCTACGGGGATCATGTTCGCTCCGTAGCGCCGGACCTCTTTCATCATCAGATCGCCGGCTGATACAAGACATTCCTTATTCGCCAATCCGATAATGGCGCCGCGCCGTATTGCCGCCAGGGCGGGGGCCAGACCGGCGGCGCCGACAATCGAAACCATCACGATATCCGCCGGTCGGCTTGCCGCCTCGATCACCGCTTCGGCGCCGGCGGCGACTTCGATTGATGATCCCGCAAGGGCCTTCTTAAGATCGTCAAACCGGGAAGGGTCTGCCGTCACCGCTATCTTGGGCCGCAGTTTCAGAGCTTGCTCGGCCAGCAGCGCCACGTTTTGATTGGCTGTCAACGCCTCGACGATGAATGACTTGGGATTGCGTTGAATCAAATCAACGGTGTTGCACCCGATTGATCCCGTGGACCCGAGAATAGTTACGCTCCGCAACGCCGTTTCCGGCCGGAGATCGGTCGAGGTTAAAGCCATGACAGGATATTGCCCTTACCGGACGATCCGATCAATGCCGTTGCCGCCGCCACCGCCAATAAACCGTCAACCCGGTCAAGAACGCCTCCATGGCCGGGAATAATGTTGCCGGCGTCCTTTACCTTGAAATGGCGCTTTATCCAGGATTCAAGCAAATCCCCGCCCTGGGACACCGCCCCTAATGCCAGACTGACAACGGCCAGAGGGATGATTGATCCCTTGCCGAGCATGATCGCCGTTACCGCGCCGGTTACGCCGGCGCAGGAAATGCCTCCGATGAATCCGGCCCACGTCTTTTTGGGGCTGATGGCGGGAGCAAGCCGGGGACCACCGATCATGCGACCGAAGGCGTACGCGCCGATATCGGCGGCCCAAACCAGAACAAACATCCAGAAAACCGTCTCGCGGCCGATGGCCGGGTCGCCCCGCAGCCAAACCAAAGACAGGCAAGGCGCCAATATATACAAAGCCCCTGCCCCCATCCACAGGGATCGGTTGGCGGCGGACGCGCACACCCGGCTCCATTCCAGGGCCATAAGGCCGGCGGCGACGGCAATAAGGATTTCAAAATAAGGCGATCCGAAATAGATGGTCGCCAGCACCGGCGGAGCCAGCACTAAAGCGGACAGCGCGCGCGTCCCCAAGCCGGACTGTTTAGGCGGATTAGCCACTTGTTGCGCCGTAGCGCCTTTCCCGACCCTGAAATTCATTGATGGCGTTGACAAAATTATCCTTGGTAAAGTCAGGCCAAAGGGTGTCAACGAAGACAAATTCCGCATAAGCCAGTTGCCACAAGAGAAAATTACTGATTCGTTTCTCACCGCTTGTCCGAATCAATAAATCAGGATCAGGCGTATCGGAGGTAAAGAGATGGCGGGACAGAGCCTCCTCGTCGATATCCTCCGGACGAAGAGCGCCGGACGCTACCGCCTCGGCCACGCAACGCGCCGCATGGGTAATCTCGGCGCGACCGCCGTAACTGAGAGCAATAGTCAGGGTTATCGCCTTGTTGCCGACGGTCTGCCTCTCGGCATCCACGATCATGGCCGTAATATCCGGATCAAGCTTCTCGCGTTCGCCGATAACGCGCAGGCGCACGCCGTTCTTGTGAAGGTAGGAGATTTCACTGCTCAAATAATAACGCAAAAGCCCCATCAGGTCATTAACCTCGGACCTTGGACGCTTCCAGTTCTCCGAGGAGAAACCATACAAGGTGAGATAAGAGATGCCCATCTCGGCAGCGCTTTTGACCACCGTCTTAACCGCTTCGGCGCCGCGCTTGTGTCCGGCGACGCGCGGGAGATTGCGCGCCTTGGCCCAACGACCGTTGCCGTCCATGATAATAGCGACATGAACAGGCGGCGACGGCGGCGACTCGGTTTTAAGCGAAACGGCCTTCATGCTGTTCATACCTGCATAATTTCCTGTTCTTTATTGGACAAGGCTTCATCGATCTTTCTGATCGAACCGTTGGTCAGGTCCTGAACATCCTGGGCATACACGCGATGCTCGTCCTCCGAGATATCTCCGTCCTTCTCGGCCCGCTTGATTTCATCCATGGCATGGCGGCGGACGTTACGCACCGCGACGCGGGCTTCCTCGGCATACTTCCCGGCGATTTTGGTAAGTTCAACGCGGCGTTCCTCGGTCAATGCAGGAATAGGCACGCGGACAAGCTGTCCGTCGGAAGCCGGATTAAGGCCGAGAGACGATTCCATAATGGCCCTCTCCACCGCCTTGACCAGCCCCTTGTCCCATACCTGCACGGTCAACATACGCGGCTCCGGCACGCCGATGGTGCCGACCTGGGATATCGGCATGGTGGTCCCATAGGCCTCTACGTTAATCGGTTCGAGAAGGCTGGCTGCGGCGCGACCGGTGCGCAGGCCGGCAAATTCCTTATGCAGGACCTCCACCGCTCCATCCATGCGCCGAACGGTATCTTTCTTGATTGATTTGATATCCATATCGTTCCGGCTCCGTCAGCTTATGATGGTATAGGCGCCGATACCGTTAACAACATCAGCGAAGGCGCCCGGATTGTGAATGGAAAAAACCAATATGGGAACCTTGTTCTCACGCGCCAGCGAAATGGCCGAAGCGTCCATTACCTTAAGGTCCTTGGACAATACTTCCTGATAGGTCAGCTTATCGTAGCGTTTTGCGCCCTTGACCTTTTTCGGATCATCGCTGTAAACGCCGTCAACCTGGGTTCCCTTCAACAAGGCGTCACACCCCATCTCGACAGCACGCAAAGCGGCCGCCGTGTCGGTGGTGAAAAAAGGATTGCCGGTGCCGGCGGCGAAGATCACCACCCTTCCCTTTTCCATGTGGCGCATGGCCCGGCGGCGGATGTAAGGCTCGCAAACCGTGGCCATGGGGATTGCCGATTGCACCCGCGTTTGAACTCCCTTGCTTTCGAGCATGCTCTGCATAGCCACCGCGTTCATTACCGTCGCCAGCATTCCCATGTAATCGGCGCCGGCCCGATCAATTTTCGCGGCGGCCCCGGAAACTCCGCGAAAGATATTGCCGCCGCCGATAACCAGACATATCCGGACGCCCATATTGTGCACATCGCTGATTTCGGCGGCAATGCGTTCGATGGCGGCGGGATCAATGCCGAACTTGCCGTCTCCCGCCAGCCCTTCTCCCGACAGCTTCAACAGGACACGCCGGTATTTGGGATCAGATGACATGGCTAATTCCGTACGATTAAGCAAGGCGGAGTATTACACACTTACCGCCGGCAGGTCTTTATGCTTTTTCAGGAGCCGGACACCGCCGCTACCTCGGCGGCGAAGTCCTCTTTTTTCTTCTCAATGCCCTCGCCCAGTGAAAAGCGGACAAAGCCCTTGACGGCAACCGGCGCGCCGACATCCTTGGCGGCGGCTTCTATGGCCTTGCCGACCCTGGTTTCCCCGTCAATCACATAGACCTGATCGACCAGACAGACCTCTTCGTAGTATTTGCGCAACCGTCCTTCCACCATCTTCCCGATGATATCTTCCGGCTTGCCCGAAGCCCGCGCCTGATCGCTCAATATATTTTTTTCACGCTCCAGGTCCGCCGGGTCCAGCTCATTGCGCGAAACGGCGTGAGGATTGGCGGCGGCGACATGCATGGCCAACTGCCTGCCCAGCGCGTCCAGCCCGGCGGCATCGGCCCGCGAGTCGATAGCCACAAGCACGCCGATCTTGCCCAGCCCCGGCGCCAAGGCGTTATGTATATAGGAACCGACCACGCCGGAATCCACCCTCAGAACCTCGGCCCGGCGTATGCTCATATTCTCGCCGATGGTGGCGATCAAATAAGTCAATTGCTCTTCAACGTTCCTGCCGGTATTCAGATAGGCGACCCCTTTGAGGGCCTCCAGATCGCTTCCGTTTTCCAGCGCCAGCCCGGCGAGTGTCCGCACGAACTCCTGAAACCTGTCATTGCGGGCGACGAAATCGGTTTCAGCGTTAACCTCGATGACGGCGCCGGCGTTGCCGTTCGCAGCCACGCCGACGAGGCCTTCCGAGGCCACGCGCCCGGCCTTCTTCGCCGCAGCGGACAGACCCTTCTTGCGTAGCCAGTCAACGGCTTCCTCCATGTTGCCGGAGGTTTCGGTCAACGCCTTTTTGCAATCCATCATGCCTGCGCCGGTCTTTTCGCGCAGTTCCTTAACGAGGGAGGCTGTGATCTCGGACATATTGATCCCTATTGTTAAGATATATCTACGTTTCTTCGGACTATTTACTCGACGGCGGGAGTCGTCTCGGCAGCGGTAGCCGTCTCGACGGACTGCGCCTTGCCGGCTGTCTTCGGCCTTTTCTTGACGGCCCTGGCCGGTCTCTCCGCCGGTTCCTCGACCGACGCCTCAACGGGCGCCTCAACGGCGGCGCCGGGATCGCCGCCTTTGTCGGAAACTTCCTTTTGGATGCCGTCGAGTACGGAACCGACTATCAAGTCGCAGTACAAGGAAATAGCGCGAATGGCGTCATCGTTTCCGGGAATGGGATAGTCAATGCCTGCCGGGTTCGAGTTGCTGTCGATGATGCCGACAACGGGAATGCCCAGCTTGTTGGCCTCGGCGATGGCGATCGATTCCTTGATGATGTCGATCACAAACAACACATCAGGCAGGCCGCCCATTTCCTTGATGCCGCCAAGGGCGCGGTCCAGTTTGTCCCGCTCGCGGGTCAGACGCAGCAGTTCCTTTTTGGTCAGGCCGACGTTTTCGCCCTCGAACTTTTCGTCC
>MIAA01000020.1:17531-26233 GCA_001830425.1 Rhodospirillales bacterium RIFCSPLOWO2_02_FULL_58_16 | reverse complement strand
TTGGCGGAATCGCTGATTTTTTCGCCGGCCTGGCGCTTGGTGCCGACGAACAGCACCCTGCCGCCGCCGCTGACGATGTCGCGCACCGCCGTCATTGCCCGGTGCAGCATCGGCACCGTCTGTTGCAGATCGATGATGTGAATATTGTCACGCGCCCCGAACAAGTACGGGGCCATCTTGGGATTCCAGCGGCGTGTGCTGTGTCCGAAGTGTACGCCGGCTTCGAGAAGCTGACGCATAGTAAAGGCGGGAAGCGCCATGATACAGTTCCTTTTCCGGTTTAACCTCCACGGGCATCCGCCTGAACTCTTGTGTTCAGACACCGGAGCGGCAAAACGACGAATTTGCGCCGAAGCCGCCGGCCCGTGTGTGAATTTAAGTGCGCCTAGCTAGCCCTGTAAGATGATAATTGCAAGGGAAAAACGACCGGAACCATTATCTGTAAAAAAACCAGGACCTTCCCCAAAATTTGAAATGAAACAATAATTTTTCGGGAAGACTCTTCTCCGCCGCCCGTCATTGCGAGAAGGCGAAGCCGACGAAGCAATCCAGTCTACGCCGCCGCCATTGGATTGCGTCCCGCGTCGCTGATGCTCGCGGTCGCAATGCAGCAATTCTAATTATGGCGATGTTTTCCCTCTCCCCTCGCGGGAGAGGGTTAGGGTGAGGGGGCGCGTGTCCACGCGCAAGAGACTCCGACCGGCGCCAGCGCCGCATGAACACTGGAGTTTTTGTCCCGCCTGCCGGCGGTAAGACCCCTCACCCAACCTCTCCCTCAAGGGGAGAGGAGCTTGATTTTTGCCATAATGAGAATTGCTGGTCGCAATGACGGCAAGGCGGACGTAGAATTTTTTGAGGAAGGTCCTGGAAAAAAACATATAGAAAAGCCGTTTAAAGTATGCTAGCGTGCTAAAACGTGCGTGAGAATCGCGCACGGTAAACTGTGTAAACACCCTAGAAAGGGAGAAGCTATTATGGCAGACCTCACACTATCATCAGCGGTGCGTTCGAACCTTCTATCTCTCCAGAACACATCCAGTCTAATCGACCGCACCCAGGGCCGCATGAACACCCAGCTCAAGGTCGCGAGTCCGATGGACGATGCGGTCAAGTACTTCCAGGCCAAATCTCTCGGTGATCGCGCCCGCGACCTTTCAGAGCGTAAAGACGCTATTGAACAGGGCGTCAGCTCTCTGGAAACCGCCCTCAAAGCGGCGGAGTCCCTGGAGTCTTTGGTCAAACAGATGAAAGGCGCTATTGATAGCGCCCGAAGCTCCGATAAGACCCAACGCGCGTCGCTGACCGATCAGATCGAAGTGCTGGCCGATCAGATACAAAAGCTCGTCGACGATGCTTCCTACAAGGGCTTGAACCTTATTAACTCGACAGCGTCGTCCCTTGCCGTGCGTTTCAGTGAAAAGTCCGGCTCCAAACTTACGGTTGACGGCGTCGATTTCAACATGAGCCAATTCTTCAAAGACAGCGCCGGCGCTTCGGCTGACGCAGTCTCGGCCGCCAAACTGTTGACGGCCATCGGCTTCAGCGCGGGTGGCGGCTTCGCCGGACTTTCAAGTTATGACCTGTCCGTCGCCGCAGAACTGGCGTCGTTCAACGTCATGGCCGACTCCGCTATCATGAGCCTTGACGAAACGATCAGCAGCTTACGCTCCAAGGCTTCGACAATGGCGTCCAACGTCGCCATCCTGCGTGTGCGTTCCGACTTTACGACGCAATACATGAACGTTCTGGATACCGGCGCCGGCAAGCTGACTATTGCCGATCTGAATGAGGAAGGCGCCAACCTGTTGGCCCTTCAAACCAGACAGCAGCTCGGCATTCAGGCGATGTCCTTCGCCGCGCAGGCCGAACAAGGCATTCTGGGCCTGTTCAGGTAAACTTCGGGCAATGACGATCTCGACCAAGGGGGCCTTCTTGCCCCCTTGGTTTCTTTCAGGCCCCTTTTTTTAATTGACCGCCGCCGTAAATGCCCCTCAAAATTCAACTTAAAAGCGGCCAGAAAATTATTATCAACGGGGCCGTTCTGGAAAATGCCGCCCCCCGCACCGCGTCACTGCTTGTTATTAATGATGCGGCAATTTTACGGGATTCGGATATTTTAACTCCCGAGGATGCCGTTACGCCCGCAAGCCGCATATATTTTTCTCTACAATGCCTCTATCTTTTTCCCGGCGATTCAGAGATACATTTGCCACGCTTTCATGAATTCATTTCGAGCTACCTTAAAGCGGCTCCGAGTTCACGACATATAGTGGATAAAATTAAGATTTTTTTTGATAAAGGCGAGCTGTATCAGGCTCTCAAAGCAGGACATGATTTAATTACCCACGAACGTGAGGTTATGCGCCATGTACAAGAAGGACTTAGTAAAGAACTACGAGGCCCCGCCCCCGGAGGGGAACCCCAGAAAGGTTGAGGCCTGGGCGCTGACCCAGGCGGCGTTGAAGATGAGAGCCGCCAAAGAAACCGGCGACCACGAGCAGATGCAGACCGCCATCCGGCTGAATTGGCGATTGTGGACCATTTTTCAGGCTGAATTATTATCTCCCGAGTGCACCGCTCCCGACGACATCAGGTCCAACGTGCTGTCGTTATCCAACTTCGTGGACAAGCATACCCTGGATTTTATCAGCAATCCGCTTCCCGAAAAACTGGACATATTAATCTCCATTAACCGGGAGCTTGCCGGCGGCCTGTATACTGATCCGAAACAAGCCGGAGAAGGGGACGGCGAACCCGCAAAAGATACATCACCCCTGCCTGCCGGGGAGACCTCGGCATGAGCAAAAAAAATCAACCCTCAAAACCAGCATCTTCAAAACTTGAGAAACAATATCTTGAAAGCATCTCCAGGCTGCTGATCAAAGACGCATGGAACGAGGCGAAGATAAAAAGCGAGGAGTTCATCTCCGGCCATAACGACAGCGCAATCGCTTACTTCATACTCGCCCTGGCCGCCTATAATGAAAATGACCTCACCGGCTCTCTTTTCCATGCTGAAAAAGCCGTTCACTATGGCGCCGATATTCGCGAGTACGCGGAATTACTGGCCATTATTTACGCTATCCTCGGCGATCTTAACAACAGCATGTATTACACCAAGATCGCTTCAACATTGCCTCATTCAGATCATATTATTGCGCTGGGGCTGCCGAAAAAATTACCGACTCTGGCCAAAGCATTTTTCCAGGTGGTTGAAGACCCTTTGTTAAAAAATGCATTTTCGGCGATTGAACAAGGCCGCTGGGTGGAAGCCGAAAACTGGTTCGGCCAGCACGTCCGCTTGAATCCCGGCAACCGGGACGCGAATTTGGGACTGGCGAACTGCCTGTGCATTCAGGGGCTTTTCAAGGCCGCCGTTGAATCGCTGTGCGCGGCCCGCCATATAATCCCGAATGACGCCAAAATCGCCGGCCAACTGGGAACTGCGCTGACCGCCGTCGGCGCTTTTTCCGCAGGCCAGGCGTCTCACCGTTGGGCCATGTCCGTTGCCGCAGATGATCCGACAATCCACGCCATGGCATTGAACGACCTTCTGCTTGATCCCGAAAAAGGAACAGCCGACATCGTTTCGGCATTTCAGCAATGGGGAAAGCATTTCGGCTTACGATCAGAGTCCGGCGCCGGCAAACCATCGGCAAAGGCCAAGGATATCCTGAACGTCGGCTACATAATCGGCGCCATCGGCAAAAAACGCATCGGATCGGTTTTGGCCAAAATTTTGGCGCAACACAATCCCAAGCGTTTCCGAACCGTTGGTTTCGGCATTGGAAGGTTAAGCGCTTCGTCCAACATCATATTCCAGAAATCCTTCCAGACATGGCACAACATAAATGACATGGATCCGGTAACGATGGGCGCCGTCGTAACCGCCGAAAAGATCGATATCCTGGTCAATATCGGCGGTTTCGCCGATCCTGAACTGCTTACGGCTTTCGGAAGGCGCATGGCGCCTGTCCAGGCGTCATGGCTTGAATGCCCATACGGCGCCGGGCTTGAGAATATGGATGTAATTATTTCAGACCGGGTTCTGTTCACCGATAAAGACAAAGGCCTGCCGATCAAGGAAAAAATTGCCTTCATGGAACACGGCGGCACGCTTGTCGATTTCCCGGCGGACGACGAAGGCAAATCCGGCGCCGCACATGAGAAGGAAGAAGGCCTTGTCTTCGCCGCCGATGCGACATTGTCGGAGCTTAACCCGCGAACCATCGAAGTTTGGTCTCGTGTCCTGCACAAGATGCCCGATTCAAAATTGATCCTCATGAACCACAATTTCCTGCGCTCTGCGGAAACCGTTACACAGCTTGTGGATTTATTCGGAATTTTCGGCGTGGCTCACCGTGTTGACATTCTTCTTGAGGCCGATTCTCAAGCATTTTTCCGTAAGGGCGATGTCTGCCTGCTCCCCTTCCCGGCAAGACGAATTGACGTAGCCGCCGACGCCTTATGGGCGGGACTGCCGGTAGTCTGTCTGTCCGGGAACGGATCACACAGCCGCGAAGTCGCAAGCACCCTGCATTATCTCGGACTCGGTAAAGACGCCGTAGCCTCTACGCCGGAGGAATTTGTGGAATTGGCGGTCGCCTGGGGAGAAAACAATGCCCGGCGTAAGGCATTCGGTGGTGAAATTCGTCAACGGCTGCGGAAATCACCCCTTGCCGACTTTACCGTACGCGCCTCGGACCTTGAAAGTATTTACGAAGAATTGTGGCAAACCGCCGCCGGCTAGGGGAGTAAAGCAACCGGTGAATTCACGATGTTACACAAAAATTGCTTTTATGCTTTGTCGTCATGCCCCCGGGTCCAAGCCCGGGGGTTGTCCCGGCCATCCACGCCTTGTTTTCAGGTTTAGGCAGACGTGGATGCGCGGATCACCCCCGGACTTGATCCGGGGGCCACGCATGACGAATACACAATGTGTCTTCTGAATATATCAATGCGCTAGCAGTGCGCCCAATTTGATGGTCAGACGTTCCGAAACACAGAGCCTTGTCCGCCGCAATTGGGCGGCTTTCAAAAAGCACCGACCGGGCGTCTTCGCCGTTCTGGAAAAAATCTCCACCCCCGTCTCAACGTTGGTGGTCGAGGATGGCGTCGCCGTCAACATCAATCTGGGAGAGATTAATCTTTACCCCGAACACGCCGTTAAATGGACCAAAGATCAACTCGATCAACACTTCCGAAACCCCGACCGAATTATTTTCTCGGACCCGTGGCACTGCAACATCACCACGGTATCGAAAAAACTTCTGAAAAAGCTCGCCGCTTATCTGATTGAAAAAGGCATGAGCGAAGGCGAAGGATATCCCGTTGCCGATGTCGGGTTCGGGTTCATTTTCGGCATCGGCCTCGGCTATCACATCCCTGAATTATTGGCCGGAAAAGTATGCCGGCATATGGTGCTTATCGAGCCTATTCCGGAATTTATCATCCATTCATTCGCCGCCGTTGATTGGGGAAAGATTTTTCGCGCCGCCTCAAGGAAAAATATTAATCTTTATTTCCTGCCGCATGAATCCCCGGATGAAAATATACACGCAATCCAGAGGATAATATCCTCATGCGGAACTACGTTCCTGGATGGGTCTCAAGCATACATACATTACCCGTCATGGAATATCCAAGAAACCAGGAAGATTCTCAATGAAAAAATAAAGAATTTCTACATATCCTCAGGATACTTTGAGGATGAATTAATAATGATGAAGAATACTTATTTAAACTTCATAAAGTGGCCGTTTAGCCTCGTTTCCCGAAAACCATATCTTGAACAAACTATTCCGGTATTCATCGTCGGCTCCGGGCCGTCCGTGGATAAGGACATGCCTTACATCAAAAAATGGAGGGACAGAGTCATTGTTTTCTCCTGCGGCACGTCCCTGGGCATCCTTCTTAAAAACGAGATACGTCCCGACCTGCATCTTGAAAATGAAAATACGCCGCAACTTCTTGATAATCTCAAAAACTTCAAAAATGAATACGGTCTTGAAGGCATCACGCTGGTGGTGACGACCACCGTTCATCCCGATGTCAGCGGCTTGTTTGACAATCGTTGGTATTTTTTCCGCCCCGCATTGAGTTCAAGCGTCCTGCTTCTAGGCTCGGCTGAGCCGTTGCGCGGGTCCGACCCGCTGGTTTCCAACGCCGCCCTGGCGGTCAGTTCCGCCGTCGGCTTCAAGAACATTTATCTTTTCGGCGTTGACTGCGGGCGCCGGGATGGAACTGCGCACCATTCCCAGGATGCCGTCTATTATGAGGAGGACTACGACAACTACGCGGCGGGCGAAAGCTTTGATTTCATTGAAAAACAACTGAACCGGGAAGTGCCGGCCAACTTCGGCGGAAAAGCCATGACCTCATGGTCTCTGGATTTGTCGCGCATAAACCTGTCCATACTGCAAAGAACCGGCAATTTTACCTTGTTCAATTGCAGCGACGGAGCGCGCATTGACGGGGCGACCCCAAAAGCGGCAGCCGCCATTAACCTGACCAACCCGCCGGCGCAACAACTCCTGACGTTAAAACGAATCGAGAACCAGCTAACACATTACAAAGCCGATGAATATCTGGATGCCGTCGATCTGGCCGCCGATGCAAAAGGCTGTGACAAATTCATCGAAAAATTCAGGGAGTTGGTGGAGACCGCCAAGCATAAAGACAAGAGTTTCTGGGAAATAGAACAGCGCCTGGATCGTTTATGGAATGAAAATTTCGTCGAACTTAAGGGCGCTCTCAAGATGACGGGAGGTTCTTACGCCGCCATGTTGAGATTAGGAGCCTTCCTCGGCAACCGCATCGTCAACACAAGGAAACGCAGGAAATTCATGAGGTTCTTCCTTGATGAGTACGGCAAATCATGTGTCTGGATGGCCGGGGAAGCCAGGATACGCCTTAAGGAAATGAGCGAACGCAAAACAGACCTCACCGATGTCGGCGACGCCGACGCCGTAGATGCGCAGCAACCCGGAGTTTCAGGCAAAAATGTTGACGAATGACTTGGCGAATTTATTCTTTATAAACGGCGTCAGCATATTGCCGTAGTTGTTCTTGAGGGCCATGGCGCGGGCCAGCTTGCTTTGGACGCCGTTGAATTCCAGTTGCAGCTTATTTTGCGCCTTATTTACGGCATCGGCATTTTTAATAAGAAGGTTATTGGTTTCCGCCGTTATGCCCTTGCTTTCGGCAACGGCGCGATTCTCATAGAATTTCGCCATGGTGAGTTCAGCTTCATACCTGCTCACTTCAATATTAACCGCCTCCTTTGCCGCATTGAGATCGGCAAGGGCGCGTGTGCGTCCGGCATCAGTCGCCAGCCCGTCATAGAATATGGAGTCCATGACCTCAAGCCCGCTGCGGGTTATTGTGCCTGAGAAAGATTGCGGGGCGCCGGTATCGGGTCCGGTCGTAAAGTTCACCGTATCGCCGCTGATGCTGTCCAATCGCAACCCGGTTTCGAAGTTGGCGGAATCGCCCGGCAAGGGGTCATTCGGATAATCGCTGTACCGCATGAGAACTTTCGCCGCCCTGTCCGGCTGCCACCTCATTCCCGCCGTATCGGTGATGTAATAGTCGCTTCCCATATACGAGCCGTTCACCGTGTGGGTTTCATTATAGATGCTGATGTCGAACGTGTACCTTGATGTGCCTTTGCCCAGCAGATTGACGGAGTCGCCGGGCTTTTCGGCGGAACTGATCAATCCCTTGAGCAGAGAATCAAAAGTCGAGGCGTATCCTTCGTAGTTTGTATCGCCGGTGGTGACCTGGGTCGCCTGATTAATGGCCTGGATCATATTATCCAGCTTGCTGCGGATGGACTTCGCCTCGCCGAGAACGGAACTGATCTCCGAGGTGGCCTTGCCGATGCCGCTCTCAACCTTTCGCCATTTATCGGCATTCATTTTGATGGCGTTGATTTTCTGCTGATAGTCCCCGGAGATGGCATCCGACGACTTCTCGGCCCGCTTCTGAAAAGACTCGTTCATCCGCGCCAACAGCGTGGCCGACGTAAAATCGTTCTTCGTAAGCTTGGAAAGCACGCTCAACATGGCGATACTCCCTTTCTAGGGCGATCAAACACAAAACCGAGGATTCTCCCCGACGACCGAGCATTGTATCTTTTATTTCCTCTAAAGTAAAGGATACGGTTACGGCGATTATTATTTAACAACGCCGCGCTTTCGGGCAAGGTTACGGGATGGACGCAACCGTTATTCCAATCATCATCATTATCGTTATCGCCACCCTTGTCGCAGTTGTTTACCTGCGCGGCGAACGCGCCCGCGCCGGCGACGCCGTCGGCATGGCGCGGCTCTCCGAAACTATCGAGAGGCTGGCGGCGATGCAGTCCGAACAAGCCGGGCGGCTTTTGCAGACCCAGTCCGGGGTCAACGAGCGCCTGGACGCCATGGTCAAGCGCCTCGGCGACGGCCTGGCCGAGCAGACCGACAAGACCGGCCATACCCTTAAGCAGCTCCATGAACGCCTTGCCGTTATCGATACCGCGCAAAAGAACCTTACCTCCCTTTCCGAGCAGGTGGTGGGGCTTCAGGACATCCTCTCCAACAAGCAGGCGCGGGGGGCGTTCGGCGAAATACAGCTTCAGGATCTGGTATCGGCGGCTTTGCCGCCCCAGGCCTATGAATTGCAATGCACCCTTTCCACCAGGGTTCGCGCCGACTGCC
>MIAA01000020.1:14144-17393 GCA_001830425.1 Rhodospirillales bacterium RIFCSPLOWO2_02_FULL_58_16 | reverse complement strand
CCCACGTCAAGGCCATTCAGGAGAAATACATCATTCCCGGCGAGACCGCCGAATCCGCCCTTATGTTCCTGCCGTCGGAGGCCGTTTACGCCGAGTTGCACGCCAACTTCCGCAATGTGATCGAGGAATCATTCAAACGCCGGGTGTGGATCGTCTCGCCGACAACATTGATGGCGACGCTGACCACGGTGCGCGCCGTTCTCAAGGACTCCCGCATGCGCGAACAGGCCGGAGTCATCCAGACCGAAGTCATGAATCTGCTCAAAGATGTCGAGCGTCTGGACAAGCGGGTCGGCAGTCTTCAGGACCATTTCCGCATGGCCAACAAGGACATCGAGGAGATATCCACCTCCACCGGCAAGATCATCAGCCGTGGCGGGAAGATAGAAATGGTCCAACTCGGCGACGATGCGCCGGTCGAGGAATTGGTTAAACCGGCCCCCGCGCCTTAAGGGCGGCGGTCAGGGTGCCCTCGTCCAGATAATCCAGTTCGCCGCCAACCGGAACCCCATGCGCCAGACCGGTGACCTTGACGCCGCATTCCCCCAGTCGCTCGGCGATGTAGTGGGCGGTGGTCTGGCCGTCAACGGTGGCGTTGGTGGCGAGGATCACTTCCTTCACCTCATCCTTGCAGGCCCGCGCCACCAGGCCGTTGATATTAAGATCATCGGGACCGACGCCGTCCAGCGCCGACAGCACCCCGCCCAGCACATGGTAGCGCCCCTTGAACGATCCCATCCGTTCCAGCGCCCACAGATCGGCGACATCCTCGACGATGCAAATGATTGAAGCGTCCCGCTTGACATCGGCGCACACGACGCAGGGGTCGTTGACGTCGATATTGCCGCAGGTGGAACAGGTGACGATATTCTCCAGCGCCTCGGTCATGGCGAGGGCCAGCGGCGCCAACATCGATTCCCGGCGCTTGATCAGATACAACGCAGCGCGGCGCGCCGAGCGCGGCCCCAGTCCGGGAAGCTTGGCGAGAAGCTGGATCAGCCTGTCGATGCCGGAAGTGGTCATTAAAACGGCAGTTGCATTCCCGGCGGCAGTTGCAGGCCTCCGGTAAGTTCGGCCACCTTGTCTTTCATCACCGTTTCAACCTTGGCCTTGGCGTCGTTGAAGGCGGCGACGATCAAATCCTCAAGAACCTCGGCGTCCTTGTCCTCGAACAGAGACGGATCAATTTTTACGCGGCGCGCCTCCGACTTGCCGTTCAGCGTCACCTCGACCATGCCGGCGCCCGAACGTCCGATAACCAACATGCCGGCCATCTCTTCCTGCAATTCAGCCATCTTGGCCTGTATCTGCTGGGCCTGCTTCATCATCGCGCCGAGGTTCTTCATAGGCCTGTCCTCTTGAAACCGGTTAAGCGTGAGAGAGCAGTATATATCAGGCATCAAAGCGGGTGTCATCGGCAGATGGGAAATTCCAAGAACGGTAAACCGCAATTTTTCAGAGATATCTTAACGCACTATGAATAGGGCGCTCAGCATTGATACATACGGCATATGGCATAGTTCTCCTCAGATGAACGACAACCCCTCTTTAAGGAGAAACAAAATGTACGAATATCTGATCGCCGTAATCGCCACCGTTCTTTTCATCGCTCCGTTGGCTTACGCTTTTACCGCTTCCGTCGGCGAGATTGAGGCCCACTAAGTTTCAGCCTCTCGACAAAGCGATCAAGCCGACGAAAACCGGCCCCTTGGGAGTTCTCTCAAGGGGCCGTTTCCGTTTTATGACTTAAAGCGCGTCCAGATTTTCCTGCTCGAATTCCAGAAATTTCCTGGTCACCTCGGCCATCTCGCGGTAGTACGGCAGCGTGGCCGTTTTTATGACCTTTCCGCAGAATTGCGGCGCCCATTTGCTCAAGTGCTCATCGAAAAATTTCTTTTGCACCTCAAGGCACCCGATGGCCTCGTCCTTGTTTCCCGCAGACCAGGCCTCGGCCTCTTTTTCTGCGAGCAATTTCATCAGGTCCAGTTCGGCGCTGATATGATCAGGCATCCCCGAAAAATTTTCGTCATAGCTCAGGCCGGCGGCTTCGATAAAACATTTCACCTTAACCGTCTGCGTTCCCCAAAGCTCGTTATCCGCCGGATTTCCGGTATCTATATGAATGGACTCATGGGGAGAAAGATGAGGACCGGGTCCGATGAACAGCCTTGCATATTCAACGGCCAGGTCCTCGACAAGTTTATTGACCGGGGTTTCATGGAAGTCGTCCCCCAAGGACAGCCCCAGGCCGGCGAAGGCCTGGGAAAGCTTGCTGTCCTTGAGTTCGCCGATAAAGGACGAATCAGGCTCCACCCTGTAAATCATGGAAAGCAGACCATATACGTTGCTGCGCGCAGCGGCCGTCTCCGCCATGTTGTTCAGGTTATCGCCCACTGCTCAAACTCCTTCCACCACCCCGGTCAACAGGGGGTATTATGCCTTTTCTACTTTTACCACCGTGTCCATCCACCGCATTGAACCGCCGATCGGGTCCGAACTGTTGGGGATAAGCACGTTGGGGTGGACGCCATGCTTTTTCCACCACATGTTCTTGGCGTCCGGGTCAGCTTCCGCGCCGCCGTCGGTCGGGGATGTCTTGCCCGATCCATAGATGCCCGAATGCTGACGACCCAAGTGGTTGGAAACGGCGATGATGCCGGGGATAATCCCTTCAGTGACATAAGCCGTGGTGATAATCTCACCAATGCCGCCGCGCACCTTGATCTTGTCGCCGTCCTTGATGCCTCTCTCGGCGGCGGTCTTGGTGTTGATCCATCCCGGATTGTCGTGCTTGATCTCGGTCAGCCACTTGCAGTGGGCTGTTCGAGACTGGGTATGCACGGCAACCTTATAGGTGGTCAGGATCAGCTCGTCCTTGGCCATCGCCGCATGTTCCGGGATCGGCGTGTAGGTCGGGAACGCCGGAAGCCCCTTGACGGCAAAGTTATCGGAATAGAAGTCAAGGAGACCGGACTTGGTGAATGACGTGTTCGGCGGGTAGGCAGTTAACGCCGCGCCGTCGATATTCTGGGCGACATAGGCTTTTTTCGCGTCCTTGACGCCCAGATAGCCGGCCTTCTTGGCTTCGTCTTCGCTGGCGACTCCGGCCTTTTTCCAGTTCCAGTAGACGCCGGTTTTGTCGTCGAGAATGACGCCGTCGCCGGAAACATCGACTTTCGCTTCATAGAAGCCGTAGTTGGGCTTGGCGTCCTTGTCGTGCCAGACGCCCTTCGCCTTCATATACTCGAA